>JAPOLP010000826.1 GCA_029977045.1 Planctomycetota bacterium | reverse complement strand
TGTGAGTACGGAGTGTCCTTGCGGCTCTTGACGACGACGACTTTGTCCTCGGGTCGCGGCTTCACGTCGAGCTTAGCCTTCAGCTTCGGCTGGAACGTCTCCATCGTGACGATGTCGCCGTTGAGGAAGACGGCCTGCCGGGCGATCTCGACCTGAATGTTCTCGTTCTGCTGCTGTTCCTGCTCGACCTTATCCGCTTTCGGCAGCGTCTGCTTGCGTCCGCTGTCCGGCTGAATCGACGCGCAGACCAGAAAGAAGACGATCAGATTAAACGCAATGTCCCCCGTCGCGCTGGAAGGCGGTTCGACGAGCAGGTTGGAGTTGCGTCGCAGTCTCATTGCGGCGGGATCGTCACGGCAGGTCAGGCGGGAAGTCTGGAGAGAGATACGACTATGCAGCGCCGTGATTACCACCGCAAGGCTGCGGGCACCGGACGGCTTGTGGCGTGTCGTTACTTCCTGCGATGACCCCTCAACCTTCCGCTGCCGCCGCCTGGTGGCCGTTGTCGGAGATGCAGGCTTCGAGCTGGGCGACGACTTCTTCGGGTGAGTCGACGACGATAAAGCGGCTGAGGTCGGTTTCTGAAATGCAGCCGCGTGAGTACATCGTTGATCGCAGCCAGTTGACGAGCGGGTTCCAGTATTCGCTGCCGATCGGGATAACCGGGAAGCCGGCCAGTCGTTCCGTCTGGATCAGCGTGAGTGCCTCGAACAGTTCGTCCAACGTGCCGTAGCCGCCAGCGAAGATCAGGAATGCTCGCGCATACTTGGCGAACAGCATCTTGCGAACGAAGAAGTATCGGCAGGTGGAACTGACGTCACAGTACGGGTTGATGTGCTGCTCGTGCGGCAGTTCGATGTTCAAGCCGATCGACAGTGCCCCTGCGTCGCGTGCTCCGCGGTTGGCGGCTTCCATGATGCCTGGGCCGCCGCCGGTGATCGTTGTGAAGCCGCACTCGCCCAGACGGCGACAGACTTCGCGAGCCTTCTCATAAACCGGATCGGTCTCCGGCAGGCGGGCACTGCCGAAGACCGCAATCGAACGTCGCCGGCCCTCGAGCGCGCGGGCCATCACTTCGATGCCCTGGATCGTGTCGCTCTGCATCCGGAAAACTCGCCAGGGATCCTCATGCAGAAAGCTGGTGCCAGGCCGGGCGGTGCTGTCGAGAAACTCAAAGTCGTGTGCTCGTGTGATCGGCAGTGTGTCGGGCTGCGCCGGTTTCTCTTCCGAGACCGGCAACGGTTCGGCAATCTGAACCGTGCGTTTGACGGGTTCGTCGATGAGATCGACCGAACTGCCATACTCGGGCACGGACGCTTCCCAGCCGAGCCGGTCGCGAATCGTGCGTGCCAGCGCGAACGACGATTCCTCTTCGCCGTGTGTCAGGAACAGCCGCCGCGGCGGCTGTTCAAAGTGGCTCAGCCAGTCAATCAGGCCGTTCCGATCGGCGTGAGCGGAGAGGCCGTCGATGCGGGCGATTTTTGCGTACACGCGCAGCAATCGACCGTGAATGCGGACCTCGCGTTCGCCGTCGAGGATGCGGCGTCCGAGAGTGCCTTTTGCCTGGTGCCCGACGAAGACGATCGTCGATTCGTCGCGGCCGATGTTCAGTCGCAGGTGGTGCTTGATTCGTCCCGCGTTACACATCCCCGCCGGAGCCATGATGATGCACGGCGTGATGATCCGGTTGATCTCCATCGACTCGGCGGTTGCCCGCGTGATCCGCAGGCCGGGGAACTGCAGCGGCGGTTCGTGCGACTGAATCAGTTCCCGCGTTTCGTCGTCGAGCCAGTCGCGATGCTGGCGGAAGATGTCCGTCACGTCGGAGGCCATCGGGCTGTCGAGGAAGATCGGGATGTCCGGAATCCGGTTGGCGTGAACCAGCTTGCTCACGTAGTACATCAGCTCCTGAGCCCGTTCGACGGCAAAGACGGGGATGACGACGTTGCCGCCTCGACCGACCGTGTCGTTGATAATCGCTTCGAGCTGGTCCTCGACCTTGCCCGTGTGCTCGTGATCCCGGTCGCCGTAAGTCGATTCCATGACGACGTAGTCGGCGTACTGGAAGTACGAGGGATCGTGAATCAGCGGCTTGTCTCGCTGTCCGATGTCGCCGGAGAAGACGATCGAGCGCCGCTCGCCGTTTTCCGTGACTGCGATCTCGATCATCGCCGAACCGAGAATGTGGCCAGCGTCGTACCAGGTCGCTGTGATGCCCTTCGCGACTCGAACCGGATCCTGATAGTCGACACCGCGCAGCTTCGGCAGCGTCTCGACGACGTCGTCCAGAGTGTACAGCGGCAGTTCCGGGTGCCTGCCCCGGCGGCCTTCGCGTTTGTGCCGCCGCTTTTTGTAAGCAGCGTCTTCTTCCTGAATCTTTGCCGAGTCGCGGAGCATGACGTCGGCCAGCGCGACGGTCGGATGCGTCGCAAAGATCGGAGCGTCAAAGCCGTCCTTGACGAACTTCGGCACGAGGCCCAGGTGATCGATGTGCGCGTGCGTGAGGAGCAGGGCGTCGAACGAGCCGGGGTCGATCGCGCAGCTCTCCCAGTTGCGATCCTGAAAGGCCCGCTCCTGCGTGAGCCCGCAGTCGATCATGATCCGCGAGCCGTTGGCCTGCAGGCAGTACCGTGATCCGGTGACCTGCCGGTTAGCTCCGAGAAAAGTCAGCTTCATCGGGATTCCAGACGTCGTCGAACAATGCGTGGAGAGGTCGACGCCAACGATGTGTCGCCGAGCCGCGAGCAACTGAAAGGCCGAGTGTCGCGTCTGGAAGCAAGCTTGTCAGCGCTCAGTTTACCCAGAGCCGCAAACCATTCTGCAGGCTGACTGCAGCGCAAAGTCGCAGAGACGCCAAGGAACGCGAAGTCTTTGCGCTGCAAATGTCCGGCTTGATAAAGCTGGTGTGAACAGAACCCTTACAGAGACTCGTCCGCAGCAAAGCTTTTGCGGATCGTCGCGATCTTCTTTTCCCGCAAGCCATCGAAAGCTTCAACGAGTGCCCACGAGTCGGTTTTCTGGCTCGCAGAAACAACTGCGGCGGGACCGGAGGTCGTGACTGGCAGGCAGTCGAGCGGGTTCTCGACTGTCGTCACTGCGGCCGCCTGAGTTTCGTCGCTGCGTGGCCAGAGAATGCAGACGGAAACCAGCAGCAGAAACGCGACCGCGACCGGCGTCTTGCGTAGACGCTCGCGGCGCTGCTCGATCTTCGCGACTTCGGCGATGAAGTCGTCCCGCAGGCTGGCTCGCGGAGTCGGCAGCAGATCGGAGGCTTCGATCAACTGTTGTTCGGCATCGATGGCTGGTGTGTCGATTGACGAGCCGAAGTCGAACAGCCGCGCTTCGAGGTCGTCGAAGTTGAGGTCGCAGAAATCGTTGAGCCAGTCGGAATCGTTGTCGAACGGTGGGCTGGTGAACTCAGACATGGTCCACCTCCT
>JAPOLP010000666.1 GCA_029977045.1 Planctomycetota bacterium | reverse complement strand
GGACTTCACGCGGCTGATCACCGAACAGTTTGGCGTGCCGTACGAAACCGTCGACGAGTTCTTCAGCTTCGCGCGACAGATGAACTTCTACGACGACCAGTCAATGACCGTCCGTCAGTTGTTCGAGAAGTTCTTCCCAGGCCGTGACGACGTCGTTCGCCTGCTGATGGAGCCGATCACCTACGCGAACGGTTCGACGCTGGAAGACCCCGCGATCACCTACGGCATCGTCTTCTCGAACTTCATGAGCAAGGGCGTTTACACGTTCGAGGGCGGCACCGACAAACTCGTCAACCAGATGAAAGCGGAGATGGAGAAGAACGGCGTCGACATCCGCATCCGCTCGGCGGTCGAGAAGATCGAAATCGGCCCCGACCGGAAGGTGACCGGCATCGTCGTCAACGGTAAGCGAATCGGCTGCGGAGCGATCGTCTCGAACGCGAACCTCAAGCAGACGATCTTTGAACTCGCTGGCCGCGAGAACTTTGACAACGACTTCGCGGAAGCCGCCGACGCGGTGCGGCTCAACACGTCGAGCTGCCAGGTTTACATCGCACTGAAGCCAGGCGAGGAATTTGAGAACTGCGGCGACCTGCTGTTCCACTCGGAACACACCGGCTTCGACATCGACGCGATGCTCAGCCGCGACGTCAGCAGCCGGACGTTCTCGTTTTACTACCCCTACACGCGACCGGGGCACGATCGGTACGTCATCGTGTCGTCGACAAACGCCCGTTTCGAGGACTGGGCGAACCTGCCAGAAGACGAGTATCTCGCCGCGAAACAGGAACTCTGCGACGGAACACTCGATTGCCTGGAGCAGTACGTCCCGAATGTCCGCGAGCGTGTCGATCACGTCGAAGCCTCGACGCCGCGAACGTTCCAGCACTACACGAAGCACTGGCGTGGCTCTTCATTCGGGACGAAGTTTGAAGGCCTCGACATCAGCAAGCGGCTGCCCGAACAGATCGGCGGCCTGTTCCACGCTGGCTCGGTCGGAATCATCATGTCCGGCTGGCTGGGCGCGGTGAATTACGGCGTCATCGTCTCCAACGACGTCGACAAGTACCTGACTCCTGCCGCCGCGACTGTCTGAGAACACGTTGCGAACAGCCGTAGGCCAGTTTCTCCGAAACTGGCACATAGTCAGAGACCGCGGACTCTTCGGTCTTCGAGCAAGTTGGCTGAGAAAACAGCGGTCGCTCAGCAATCGCAATGCCGTCCGCTTCGTTGACGGTTCCCCGACGACCGCTGCCTGTCTCGGCTTTGCTGCAGGTTTTGGAAAAACCTGCCTACGGCTGCATGGTCGGTTCATCGCGACCGACGATGGCCATCGCCTTGTCCCAGGTCAGCACGTCGAGTGATTCACCACCTGGCAGTTCCTCAAACGGAACTCCCTCAACTTCGAGCCGGTCGGTGATGGTGTCGAATGGATTCTCCGTCACCGTCGGCGGGAAGAGCGGCGCGAGCTGGTCAAAGTACCTGGTGACGGCGTTGACATTTTCTACAGGCACGGACGCAAGGCGCTCGGCTCGGTCGTAGCGAGTCAGCCAGGCAGCCTGGTGCAGCACGTCGTGCATCATGGCCGGAGGCAACGAGTTGAACGGAACGTTGAGCTTCCGCAGTTCGTTCCGAGTGGCTTCGCCGCGGGCGATGATTTCGTCGAGATCCTGATCCGGGCGGATCGTGCTGCGTGACAAAGCCGCTGCGATGACAAGCGTCATTCCAGCAAACTGCTCGCGCGTCATCCGCTTGCGAAGCAGCCAGCGATCGAACGTCCGCGATTCGGGCAACAGTTGCACCAGCGGTTGATAGTCCCAGCGTTCCTCAAGCGCCAGCAGTTCTGAATCGACAAGATCGCTGACTGGCAGTGTGCGTTCGGGATTCCATTCTGGTGGCGGAAGAAACAGCGGCGGAAGGTTCGGTAGCTTCTTACCGGGCATATGTCGCACAACTTCGACATACGCCCGCACATTCGCAGCCGAGATCGGCTCGTCGATCCGCTTAACCGTTCGATCCTTCAGCTGAACGTCGCCGCAGCCGGTTGCGCAGACCGTTAGCGACGCCAGAACGATCGCTACGGAACGTCGGAAGGGCCGCTGTACCACGATGGGAGAAGAAGCGGACACGAAAAGGATTCCGAAACTGTCAGACAGGAAGATCGCACAACGCTGAACTCTGTGTCAGAAGCCAGCGGGCAGTTCGACAGTGATCGGCGATTCTGCGGAAGCTCCTGAAGACTCGGGCAATTGGTCCGCATCGTCGGAACGCAGCGGACCGCAAAGGAGGGATGTGTCTCACACCGAGCGGCGTCTCACTGCGTCAGCAGGGACCGGAGTGCCGGTTTCCGATCATGGTGCGTCGTAATCGATCCGTAGCACCGAACTCGGAAAGCGAAGTGTGACACGCTGTAGCGCGGCGTTCGGGTCCAGCACGAAGTGGGGGAACAGCTCGGCAGACCTCCGACGTATCAGCGTTTCGCCGCTTCGCCGGTCGACAATTCGCAGTGCGTGAGCTGTCTTACCGGCCTCTTCGTATTGCGACGTCAGCGTGACCACAGGAAGCGACCGCGGCTGATCAAGAGGCAGTCGTTCTCCATGAAGTGACTGCTGCCACAGCAGCCTGCCGTCGTGGACGCTGATCGCCAGCAGGCAGCCGTTGATCAACGGAGCACGGAATCCGAAACGTGGCTCGCCAACCGCCTGAAACCCCGATTCGGGCTCGGTGGAAAACGCCAGGATGTGTGACTGGCTGTCGGTGATGCACTGCGCTGATCGAATCCCGTCTGGAACGTCGGCGTCATGCGCGGCGATGGGCGCGCCCGATCTGACGTCGCGAATCGACAACTGGCTGTTTTCGTCGAGCACGCCGAACCAGTGACGACCGACCTCAAGGACTGCTCGCGCGGTGGTCGTCGTTTGTGTCCATTCGGTTTGCCGCGAACGAACGTTGAGCAGAGTGAGCTGTCGGAACCTCGGCGACGCAGAGTCGCGCTGCGGCCAGCCGAACAGCCAGTGACCATCGCAGGTATTCAGCAACCGCGGATGATCGCTGGCAGCAAGGCCGTCGGGCTGTGCCGAGTTCGGTATCAAGTCTACAAATCGAAACGCTTCTTGCGTGGCTCCGTCCATCGCACGCAGTTCAATTGCCGTGCCAGTTGCGTCGTCGATCAGCCAGATCGACTGCTCGTCACCGACGCAGCGCATCTGCGGCTCAACTTCGGACCGCGTCCATAACTGTTGGCCGGTTTCCGGGTCGAGGCAGACGAGCAGGCCTCGGTCGCGATAACACAGATACCCAGCCTGCACCGGACCGACCTGAGCCATCGGCTGGTCGAAGCCATCGAGCGGCGTCAGGTCTTCGGCTCCGAAACCCGGTAATGGGTGAGCAAGCTGGTGTGTGTTCAGCCGGTTGCCTTCGGCCATGTCCAGCGTCCAGCGAAGCTGTGCTCGCGGTTCGCCGTTGTCGGAGTACGGAGTGACGCCATACAGCTCGGTACCGATACGCAGAATCAGCATTCGGCCAATGCCCCAGCCGCGAGGCAGGCTGAACCAGGTATGCAGAGCGGATTCGGACTTCGGAAGTTCCAGCTTCCAGTACCCGGCCTGCCCGTCGCCGTAAAACTGCAGCGAGGACCCAGACTTGCCGACCAGCCTGACGGCCACGTTCAAGCGATCGAACAGGGTTCCCTGCGATCCTGAAACCGGCACCGGAAAGTACCGCACTTCCTCGAAGCGGTCCGGTCGTTCGTCGAGTTTCGGCTTCTTTGACTTCCAGTCTGAGTTCCTCGCGGCGGCAAGCAGCTCGTTTGTTTGATCAGCGGGCAGCAGCGATTCGTCGCCAGCTCCCGCCTGCTGCAAGCGGCTTTGTCTTTCGTGCTCAACGATCGCTGCGGCATCGCGTTCGTAACGATTCGTCACATACAGCTCGACCAGTTGCTTGCGAGCATCCGCGGCGACTGCTGGTTCGTTCGACACAGCAAGGCGCAGCAACGCGATCTCGTTCTGCAGGAAGCTGCGACCGACACGACCTTCAGACTGCGTTTCTGCTGCGCCGACTCCCGGCACATC
>JAPOLP010000951.1 GCA_029977045.1 Planctomycetota bacterium | reverse complement strand
GGAATGCCTCGAACACGCTGCGGGCCTCCGAGCACGTTGCGATCGAACTGCGGCGGGCGTTTGACTGAGAGAAACGGAGTCAGTTGGATGTCGGCCACTGACAGCGACGACACAGGGACCCGGTCCGCGTTAAAGAACCAGATCTCCGTGATGTGTTCCAGCGGCAGCGAGACTGACGCTCCGCCAAGCGTTTCACGCAGCAGGACGTCACCATTCGACAGTGCCGTTTCGAGTTGCAACAGCGAGCCGTCGCGCATCACGACTCGAATGTGCGTCTCGGGCGGATCCGGCGTCGCAATCAGCTCCGGGTTGAACGCGATCAATCGAAACGTTTCGAGGTCTGCGGTTGTCATCCCCTGCGGAGTTTCGAGCTGCAGCATGCTCGATTCGAGCCCCGCGAACTCGCCAGCGATTCGGTCGCCATTTCGCAGGACGACGCGATCGGTGGTTTGGCTGTCGTCGAACAGCGAAGCGAACTCGACGCCCTGGCGATAGGGATCGCGTGACAGATCGAGGATCGCGCCGCGGCAGGTTTCGAGCGGCACGGTGAGCGGCGGCTGATTGGGGATGAGGCTCCAGCGAGCGACGACGGACTCGTCATCAATCATCAACGGCGCCACGCGCAGCCAGTCGCCGGTTGACGTGACCAGCCATCCGGTCGCGGATGGCTCGGGCGATGCGGCAGGAACTGAAGTGGCTGATGGCTCAATTGAGTCGTTGGTGTTCTCTGGCGAAATTCCCAGTCGCAGGACGCTGGCAACGGCAATCGGCTCGACGGTTTCGCCGCTGCGGATAAAGACCTGCTTCTCTGAGAGTTGCTCAAGCTGGCCCGTGACTGAAGTGCCATCGTCGTTCTGGACAACGACCACAATTTGCGCGCTGGCATCTGTCAGACACAGAGCCGCGAACACAACCGCTGCCTGCAGCGCGGTGCCAGTCAGTTGGAAAACAGACGTCATCAGCGTTTGAAAATCGGCAGGTGGTTATTCGGAAGCTGCAGGACGATCAGGGCCATCGAGGTTGCGTACTCGCCAGAGAACGTTGTGTCGGTCCAGCTTCCGTCGCGAAGCTGGTCGCCGAGCAATTGATCGCGGACTCGCGGATACCAGTTCTCCCAGTGCTCACCGCCGGCCTGATACATCGCCTGCACGGCGTAGTAGTGCCCGTAATAGTAGTGTGGATCGATAAACCCGGACGGTCGACGCGTCTGCAGATAGTTCAGGCCGCGAGTGATTTCGTCGCCTTCGTAAACGCCGGCACTGTATAGCGCGACGACGCCCGCTGCCGACCGGGCAAACTGACTCGGGCTGCGGCGCACAAGCTGGTACTTGAAGCCGCCGTCGTCATTCTGGCACTCGCGAACGTAGTCGATGCAGCGGTCGACCGTTTCGCGTGGGACGAACAGCCCACAGTTGCGAGCGGCCCGCAGTGCCATGATCTGGCAGACCGTCCCCGAGATGTCCGCTTCCTTCGGCGACGGATCGTATCGCCAGCCGCCTTCGCGATTCTGGCTCGACACGATCAGATGAACGGCTTTTTCGAGTCGTTCTCGAATCTCGGGCCGCGGCGTCATGCCGTAAACCTCGGCAAGAAACAGCGTGGCAAAACCGTGACCGTACATCGGACCGTGAGACTGGCCGTCGGCGACGCTGATGAAACCGCTGGAACGCGATGCGGCAAGGACGTAATCCGTCGCCCGCTGAATCTGCTCGCCATATGGCCCGCGTCCCGGCGTGCTGCCTGACGACAGCCACGCCATCCCGGCCAGCGAGACGACGCCAACGTTGCGACCGTAACCGCGGCCAACGCCGAATGCTCCGTCCGCGTTTTGCCGGGCTTCGAGCCATTTGAGCCAGCGATCAATTCGTTCGAGTGTCTGTGGCGTCATGAATCGAACGCCGCTGGTCTCCGCGCGTCGCGGCACTGTTGACTGAGCGAGGACCGTTGAGCGACCTGCGACGAAGACCAGCACAGCACTCAACAGTTGCGCAAGCACAAGTCGGCGTGCGTGTCGTCGCCGTGTGTCAAGTCGGTCACGCATTGTTGAGAAGTGTCGCTTCATGGCCGGGCAACGGTTGATGCCAAGCTGTAGGGAAAGTGCGATTGCAAACGATGCCAGCGGTGAATTGCTGGCCGGAGTTTGACGCGTTGTGTCACTTCCCGATAGCCTCGTTGCCTGTGCCGACCGTTCTTCCGACGCAAAGTCTAAGACGTGCGAAACCACGATCAGCACTCAGGAGTTTGTCAGGGCGTGGCTGGCCCGCGGATGCTCGATCATCCGAATGTCTGTCCTGTCTGTTGCTGAGGGTTGATCCAATGCCTGCTCCGTTTCCGTCGGTTCTGTGCCTTGCTGCCGTGCTGCTGTTTACGGCTGCTGATTCGCTGTCTGCTGACGACTCGCTACCGACGATCGTGACCCGGTCTGAGAAGTCGGCGCCGTCCGATGCCGGCTTGGAGAATCTTCCGCTGATTGTGCCAGTTTCGTTTTCTGTGGATCGCAAAGCCGAACCAGCAGGCCAGTCAGCCGGCAAGGAAGATGAGAAGAAGAAGGCCGACGCTAAGAAACCAGCGGCATCAGAGTCAGCCAGCGAGAGTGCAAGCACGCGTGCACGCGAAGAGTGGCAGAAGCAGTTTGTGGCTGCTGGCGAGAAGTCTGCAGCAGAGAAGGCAAAGCCAGCAAAGGAGAGTGGCTCTGATTCCAAGGCCTCTGAGCGTTCAAGTGACGCAAGGAAAAAGAAGCTGCAGCCAGCAGGAAAACCGGCCACAAAGCCAGCGCTGCCGATCGTTGTTCCGCAGCCAGTTCGAGAGCCTTCGTACGCTGAGATGTACCGAACGATTCCGTTCAGCCGGGCTGAGTATGACGCCGATCCGTCCTATCGTCACAACGCAACGATGGAGCTGTTGGTGAAGCAGTTGCGTCCGCTCGCGCCGCGCGTTGATGCAGAGGTCAACGT
>JAPOLP010000131.1 GCA_029977045.1 Planctomycetota bacterium | reverse complement strand
CGTGGACGCACAGCGGAGCGCTCGTCCCGCCGGACCTGTATCCCGCGAATCTGTTCGCGCGGTTGTTTCTGGGGGGCCGGCCTGACGAAGTTGAGGCTCAGAAGCGACGCTTGCGCGACGGACGCAGCATTCTGGATGCCGTCGGCGAACGTGCCCGCAAGATGCAGACGAGCGTTGGGCAGCGTGACCGAGAGAAACTCGACGAATACTTCACCAGCGTCCGCGAACTCGAGCGCCGCATGGCGACCGCGGAAGAGTGGTCGAAGAAACCCAAGCCGGTCGTTGATGCGAAACCGCCGCAGAACAACATGAACTCCGCCGACCTGATCGGTAAGACGCGGCTGATGTTCGATCTCATTCACCTGGCTCTGCAAACGGACTCGACGCGGCTGGTCACGATGCTGCTGCTGGGGACGAGTCTCGTGCCGCCGATCCAGGGCGTCTCGCAGGGGCACCACGATCTGTCGCACCACGGGAAGGATCCGCAGAAGATCGCTCAACTGCGAACCGTCGAAGTTGAGCTGATGAAGTGCGTTCGCGAACTGCTGGAGAAACTCAAGCAGACGACGGAGCAGGGCGAGAGTCTGCTCGACCGAACGACGGTCTTTTTCAGCAGCAACCTGGGTGACGCCAGTAATCACTCGACGCGCAACCTGCCCGTTCTGCTGGCCGGCGGCGGCTTCAAACACGGGCAGCATCTGAAGTTTGATAAGGCAAATCCGACGCCACTGAGTAACCTGTTCGTGTCGATGCTGCAGCGTCTGGGTATCGAAGCGGAACAGTTTGGTTCGAGCACGGGAACGTTAACCGGACTCGCCTGAGTCCAGCGAAGGAGATGGCCATGAGCAGTCGCAATCGTCGTGAGTTTCTGGCGGACGTGGGACGCGGAATGCTGGTGGCCAGTCTCGGATCGGCCATGGCGAGCGATCTCGGGCTTGCCCGGGCGGCAGCCAGCGATGACCCCCAACGTGTGATCTTTGGCGAACTGGAACCGCTGGTTTCGCTGATGCAGGAGACAGCTCCGGACAGACTGCAGCCCAAGTTGATCGACCGATTGAAGAGCGGCACGAGCCTGCAGACGCTGATCTCAGCCGGAGCCCTCGCCAACGTGCGAGCCTTCGCCGGGCAGGATTACACGGGCTACCACACTTTCATGGCGCTGATCCCGGCCCTGCGAATGGCTGCCGAGTTGCCGGTCGAGCGGCAGGCACTGCCGGTGCTCAAAGTTCTGTACCGCAACAGCAGCCGCATCCAGAACCAGGGAGCACATCTGAAGGATGCCCTGCATCCGGTCTCAGCCGCTGATGTGTTCGACTTTGCTGACGGTGGGGCAACGCTGCAGCAGCAGGTGCGAGCTGTCGACTGGGCTGGCGCGGAGTCACGGTTTGCGGCACTCGCGAAAGACTCGCCCGGCGAAGCCTTCAATCATCTGCAGTTTGAGGTGCAGGACGAAGTCGATGTTCATCGCGTTGTTCTTTCCTGGCGAGCGTGGTCGATGCTCGACGTCGCCGGTGCCGAGTACGCGCACACGCTGTTGCGTCAGTCGGTGCGTTACTGCCTCGACGTCGAACAGCGGATGCACGAGCGGAACTACAAGCCGGCAGGGATTCGAGAGCAACTGCCGAAACTGCTCGACCAGCACAAACTGCTGAGTAAGCCGACCGGCGACCGACAGGCCGACGATGCCTGGGTCGAACAGCTTGCCGAGACAATCTATGCCGGCACGCGGGAGCAGGCTGCGGAAGCGGTTGCTGTCGCGCTGTCAGAAGGCTTCTCAACAGAAGTCGTTGGCGAGGCGATCTCGCTTGCCGCGAACACACTCGTTCTGCGTGACCCCGGTCGGCTGGAGCAGTACAGCTCGAAAGAAAAGCCTCCGGGCTGCGTGCATGGTGACGCGGTTGGCGTTCACGCGTCCGATGCCGCAAACGCCTGGCGGAATATCTCGCGAGTCGGCAACGCTCGAAACCGGGTATCAGCACTGATCGTTGGCGCGTTCCACACGGCGGGGCAGAAGCAGTGGGCCGGCAGTGATCCGTACCCGCTGGCTACTGATCTGGAACAGGTTCGTGCGACCGAGGCCGCAACGCTGCTGGCTCAGGCCGAGGAAGCGATTCGGGCGAACGAGCAGGCTCGGGCGTCAGCGATCGCACAGCGGTATGGCGAGCTGAAACTTCCGACCCGACCGTTGCTCGACCTGTTGCTGGGTTACGCCATCAGTGAAGACGGAGCACTGCACGCCGAGAAGTACTACTACACGGTGACCGAGGAATTCGCGGCGATGCGTCCCTCATTCCGCTGGCGACAGATCGTTGCCCTCGCCCGGGTAACCGCCAGTGAATGCGGATTCCCGGCACCAGGTTACCGCGAAGCGTGCGACCAGCTTCGGCTGACGTAGAAGCGAGACCTGATTCTTCGGCTGTCAGCGAGGGATGAACGACAGTTTGATGTCGTCAATGCTCATCGAGCCGGTGGCACCGTTGAGGCCGATGCGAACAATGGCTTCGCGTGTTCCGGGAGGCACGGGGATTCGGCGGCCCAGGCGTTCCCAGTCGCTTCTACGCAGCCACGGTCCGACGATCCCTTCGCCGAGTGACCGACGCACCTGATCGTAGAAGTGGATGACCATCGCGGGCTGATCGAATGATTTTTCACCGGGCGTCACCGAATCAATCTTCACGTCGACCGAGAGATTGACGAACGCAACGTGGCGGCCATCGAGTGCCAGGCCCTGCAGCATCTGAGCAGGGCGACCGGGCTCGTCGTTCTTGAACGTCAGGAACACCTCGCCGTCGCGAGCGCCGCCGGTCACTCGCTCGACCTGCCGCTGGTAGTGCCAGTGGTCCGGCTGATCGTCCTTGTTGTCATCCAGCTCGAAGCTGCCATTGATGATCTCGGGGTTCGATCCGTCTGGCTGTTTGACGCGGCGTTCCTCGGACTCGCCGGTCATTGGAACGAATAGAGTCGGGACAAGCTTTGTCGGCTTGAGGCGACCGTCGACCTTCTCAAACAAATAGAAGACCTGCTGATATCGCTCGCCCAGCGGAACGATCATGCGACCGCCTTCGCGGAGCTGGTCGACCAGCGGCTGCGGCACGCTTTCCGGTGAGCACGTCACGATGATGCCGTCGAACGGTGAGTGTTCTTCCCATCCTTTGTATCCGTCGCCGACCTTCGTGTGCACGTTGTCGTAGCCGAGCTTTTCGAGTCGCTTCCCCGCAGCGCGACCGAGCTGCGAGACGATTTCGATCGAGTAGACCTCTTTACAGATTTCGCCGAGCACCGCCGCCTGGTAACCGCTGCCGGTCCCGATTTCGAGGATGCGGTCGGTTGGCTTTGGATCGAGCGACTCGGTCATGTACGCGACGATGTACGGCGGCGAAATCGTCTGCTGGTACCCGATCGGCAGCGCCTTATCGACGTAGGCTTCCTTGTGGAGACTCGTCGGAACGAACTCGTGCCGAGGAACCTCAAGGAGTGCTTGGATGACGGCCCGGTTCGTGATCCCTTCGCGAACGACAGCGACTTCGACCATCTCCGTGCGTTCGTCGCGATAGTCGTCGTCCGCCGCGAATCCAGGCAGAGAGCCGGCACAAAGCGCGAGAAGCGTTGCGAAGACAGAGATTTGTCGAGACATAGTCGGCCTCTGGCTATCGATTCGAGAGTCTGATGTCGGACGGTTGCTGATTGTCGTTGATCGCTCCGTGATCGAAACGAGCTTGTGCAGCAGACTAAGTCATTCAGCGATGGCACTGTTCTACGACAAGACGGTTTTCGTAGTGAAATAGAAATCGAGCAGACGTTTCGATCGCGGAGCGATCAACGACAATGAGGCAGCAGCCTTGTTCCCGTCTATGCGGCGTTGTCGAGAAACCTCGACAACGCCAGCAGACTCGGAATCGGGGGCAGTTCGCGATCGTTGTCTGGAGATTCATCGTCGAGCCTCGCGGATACCTCGTCGAGCAGTTCGCGGATAATCCGTTCGGCTTCGAGTCGTTCACGGTGCCAGGTTTCGCGAGCCTGCTGCCAGGCGGCTTCCCGCTCAGCAACTTCGGTCTGTTGTGAGTCGAGACGCTCTTCCTGGCGGCGCAACTGTGATTCGCGTTCGGCCATGGAATCGGTGAGCTGCTGCCGGTCGTCGCGGAAGCTCTCCCGTTGTTCTTCAAACTGCTGCCGGGCTTCGTCGAGTTCGCGGCGCTGTTCGTTGAGGCCTTCCCGCAGCGATCGGATGTATTCCGCAAGCTGTTCGCGTGCCCGATCGACTCGTTCCTGAGCTCCGTCGTCGCCGGTGACCTGCGAAAGCTGAGCCCAGGCTTCGTCGACCGCGATCTGCGTTTCCAGCAGTTCCTGGTGTCTACTTTCGAGTTCCTCACGCAATCGATCGAGTCGCTGCCGACGCTTTTCAAGATTGCCTGCGTGCTGCGTCATCATATCCGACTGCCGCCGAATCTCGGCCGACTGGCTTTGACGTTTCGCTTCCCACGCAGCCCGTTCTGACGCCAGGTACTCTCGTTCGCGTTGTGACTGGTCAGTTACCGATGCCTGCATTCGCGCGAGTGCCGACTGCTGTCGGTTCAGTGAGTCTTCACGTTCTGCGAGCAGCTCCGCACGACGACTGAGTTGTCGCGCCTGCATTTGCTGCACTGCCGTCAGGTTCTGCAGCCGCTGCTGAGTCTGCTGCGACTCGGCTCGGAACTCTTCGCGAGCGACCTCGAATTCCTGACGCGACCGTTCAAGATGGTCCTGCTGAAACCGGGCTCGGTTTTCGAGCAGAGCCTTCTGTTTTCGCAGTTCGGCTTCGGTCGTCGTGCGTTTTTCTTCGAGTGCCTGCAGGTCAGTCCGCAGACGACGCTGTTGCTCGTCGCATTCGCGTTCGAGTTCCGCGCACTGCGAGCGTCGCAGGTCGTCAATCTCCTGCTCAGCGCGACGGCGTTCCTCGTCAAGCTGTTCCCGGCCGCGGCGCAAGGCCGTTTCCGCTTCCGCCTTTTCGGCGTACCACTCGTCAACGGTCTGCTGAAACCGTTCGCGATCAAGTTCGAGCTGCTCGCGCTCCTGCTGCAGCTCTTCAGTAAGGAGTGCCTGCGCGGCTTCGGCATTGGGATCCGATTGCTCGCTTGCCGCTTCGAGGTGTTGTCGCTGTGTTTCGAGTTGCTCGCGTTCGGCGCTGTACTGAGCCGCGAGTGACTCGCGTTCGTCAGCGAGTGCTTCGCGTTCCTGCCGGGCGGCGGCGATCGCTCGCTGCAGTTCGTCCCGTTGCTGTTCGAGCTGAGATTCGGATTCATCCGCCAGAATTTCGCGAGCGTGCCGGAGTTCTTCCTGGCTGCCTCGCAGCCGTTCTTCGCGAGCCTCGAGTTCGGCCCGCTCCTGCCTGAGCCGGTCTTCGTTGACGGAGAGATCCAGCAGCCGCTGCTCAACCGAGCGATCATGCTCGGCCCGGTCTTCCTCGAGCTGCTGGCGTTCGAGCCGCAGTGTTCGCGATTCCGCGTCAAGCTGGCTGATCCGCGCGTTCAGGGCCTGCTCGCGACGAGCCAGATCGTCGAGCTGCGTCCGTACCTGGGCGACAACTTCAGCGGTCTGCAGCAGCAGCTCTTCTTCGAGTTGATTGAGTTCGTCATCGCCTGGCGAGGCAGGATGGCGTGATCCGTCGCTGGCGGCAGACAGAGCAGAGCCGCTGACTGCCGGTCCAACCGGGTAATGCGGGCCGCTGGTGCCAGAGCCAGTCCGCAGACGCTCGTCGCGCACCGGGGCAGGCGGCGGATCTGGCAAATCAAATGTCCCGCTCATTCAGGGAATCCTTTCCCACCGGGCGAGGCAACGAAAATCAGAGTGGTTCAAAACGGGCAGCAGTGTCTCAGACTCCGCTGATCACGGCTACGGGAATTCTTCCTGCTGACATCTGCCCCCTCATTCATCTGACGGTGGCTCAAAACCTTTGAGCAAGGGAGGCTTCTCGACGAAACAGTGGCAGCTTTCTGACCAGCGGCGTCTCCCTGGAATGGAAATCTGCGGTCTCGCTGTCGATCTGAAGTCAGTGGCGACCGTCCAACCTGGTTGGTGTGAAGTGGATGCGATAACCGGGCCGTCGGATGATCCTGCGGCGGACCTGTTCAATTCTGTGTGTCGACGCGTTGTCCATCACGATCTGAACTGCCCTGGACGCCACGGAAACCGACTGCATTTCTCCCGCGGCCACGTTGCGAGAATATACATATGATCAAAATCTTCTCGTGCAAGGAGTACCTCGGACTCGCCCGGACTCGTTGTCTGATACACTGCCCCCCCCACTGAAATGCCGACGATTCCCCAGTGGTCGTTTTCATTTCAAAGCACACCAACAACGGAAACTCGGCACATCCGCGTCGTTTGGCTTCCCGGTGTCCAACGGTTTCTCGACGAGCTGCTTTTCGGTCGACTCTACAAAACAGGGCGGCGGCGTGCAGTCTGGAACATTCGGCTGAAAAAGGGCTTACGTCGTTCCGGCAGAAGTCGTTATGGCGCGTCCAGGTCAATGGATGTCGGTTGCAACTTCTCAGGCTGGTCACGACGGACGAGATTCTTAAAAGGCTCACGATGGACGTTTTGTCTGACTCAGAGGAACTGCTTTACGAATTGATCGCCAGCGCACGCTGCGTCGCCGATTCGGCGTGGTGTCCGTACAGTCGGTTTGCGGTCGGAGCCGCGTTGCTGACGGCGTCCGGTCGGATCGTTGCAGGGTGCAATGTCGAGAATGCGTCGAGCGGGCTGACGATTTGTGCGGAACGCAACGCGGTGTTTCAGGCTGTCGCGGCGGGCGAGCGGAGTTTTCGGCAGCTCGTTGTCTATACTCCGACGCCCGAGCCGACGTCGCCGTGCGGAGCGTGCCGGCAGGTGCTTGCTGAGTTCGCTCCGACGCTGCCGATCCTCTGCGTCTGCGACGGACCGAGCCGGCTGGAGACATCGCTCAGCGAGCTGTTGCCACACGCCTTCGGGCCGGAATCAATCAACCCGGCGGCCAGTTCCGTCGATTCGGAAACTTGACGGAAATGGCGAAGAAGAGAGCACAGAAACCCGGAGGCCCGAAGTCGCAGGGCGGTCGAGGGCGAACGTCTCGGCAGGGCGGCAAGCGAACCGAAGCTGGGCCAAAATCTGGCTCCGGTGCAGCAGCGCGAACGCCTCAGCGTCCGCCTTCTGATGGCGGTAGTCCGTGGGGC
This sequence comes from Planctomycetota bacterium, assembly GCA_029977045.1. Classification (GTDB taxonomy): domain Bacteria; phylum Planctomycetota; class Planctomycetia; order Planctomycetales; family Planctomycetaceae; genus JAPOLP01. The sequence continues at coordinate 3,141 of JAPOLP010000131.1, read as the reverse complement.
CGAGGCGTCAGTGAAACGAGTTCGCCGGTCGCGCTGCAGCGGTCGGACCTCGACGTCGGGGGACGCGTGCCGCTCGACATCGAGTCAATGACCGGCGAAGGGCAGGGGATCGCGCGCGTTGACGGTTACATCGTCTTCGTCGCCGGGGCGATTCCTGGCGAACGCGTCGAGGCGGAGATTCTGTCGCTCGCTTCGAGTTACGGGAAGGCTCGGACCGTCGACGTGCTCGCTCCGTCTGATGATCGCGTCGATCCCGGTTGTCATCACTTCGGCGAATGCGGCGGCTGCGTCTGGCAGCACATCGATTACTCGGGGCAGCTCGCGTGGAAAGAAGAGCTGCTGCGTTCCGTGCTCGCTCACAAGCTGCCGCGAGTGCGACTTCCGATCCGGCCGATGATGGGCGTCACTGATCCCTGGGGCACGCGACACAAGATTCATTACAGCATCGTGGAATACGGTCGCGGGAAGTCGCGGCGGTTCGGGCTGGGCCATCATCTGGCGAACTCGGACAAGCTGCTGGCCGTCAGCGAGTGCCCGGTGCATCACCCGGCGGGAGAAGAACTCGCCCGCAAAGCGTTTCTCTGGCTGCGCGAGCGGGACGTTCCAGTCTCCGCTCCGCACCGCAAGGGAGCCGGACTCAAAAGTCTCCTCGTCCGCACGGCAGGCAAGTCTGGTCTCTCGCATCTGGTTCTGGTCGCGACGGGCGATCCAGTCAAAGGTCTCGACGCCAGCTTTGTCGAGTCGGTGCTCAAGCTGCCGAACGTGACCGGAGTGCATCTCAACGTTCAGCCCGACGCGACGAGTTCTTACGTCGGCGAGACAACCCGACTACTCGGCGGAGACGCGCGGCTGATCGAAGAAGTTGGTGGTGTCGAGTTTCACGTTTCGCCGGACGTCTTCTTCCAGACGAACGCGCGAGCCGCGCAGCAGATGCTCGACGTCGTCCTGCGATTCGCTGGCGACCCGCCGAGTGCGCCGCCTGCGAACCAGTCAGGCAAGCCGTCGCGGCGTGGCCGATCGGCTGTCGGAGCGAACTCGGTACTCGATCTTTACTCGGGTGTCGGCTTGTTCTCACTGCCGCTCGCGAAGGCTGGCTTCAACGTGACCGCCGTCGAGGAGAACCCTCGGTCAGTCGCCGACGGCATCGAGTCTGTCAAGAAGAACGGAATCCGCAACTGCCGCTTTGTCGCGAGTCGCGCTCAGCAGTACCTCAAGAAGTTGCAGCGCGATGCCCGGTTCGACACGGTAATCCTCGACCCGCCTCGCGACGGCTGCCCGGAATGGGCGATCCGGATTCTCGGGCGAGGACTGCGACCGCGGAGGATCATCAACGTGTCCTGCAACCCGCACGCTCTGGCGAATGACCTGACCATGCTGACTCAGTCCGGTTACCGCATCCGCGAGATCCAGCCGATCGACATGTTCCCGCACACAGCCCACATCGAGTCTGTCACGCTGCTCGAACGCGAGTGAGGATCCTTTCGGCCATTCTCCTGCGAGTTCTGATCGACCAGCCGACACGCGTTAGCGTCCGGTTCCCAAAGGTCCGAAAAACCGCGAGCTAACGCTCGGCGGCTGATTGAGGACTCGGGGATTAATGAGTCCTCGACGGCGGGGGGGGGCGGGGTTGGAGCAAGCTGCTAGCGAAACCCGGGCCGGCAGTCTTCTATGGTGACGATCCGGGGCTTCCTTCGCAGGCTCAGTCCAGCCCCGGCCACCCTCGCGAGATTCTGTGAGGACGGGAAATCTCCGAGCAGCCGCGAGTCGCTTGCCAGCCGTCGCCAACCTTCGTATTGATCCCATTCTGCGCGAACGATTGCTGCTGGTTGACTCGTTCTGACCTTACTTCAGTAGCGGCGTTTCTATCGCGGAGCGATCAACGACTTTTGATTCGGAACTCAGCCATGCCGGAAACCAGCGTCAAGCAGGCCGTCAAACGCGAAGACCTCAAGCCAGGCGACAACCTGTGCGAACACTGTACGGGGAAGTGCTGCCGCTACTACGCGTTTCCGATCACGAAGCCGAAGAAGTGGCGCGACTTCGACTTCATCCGCTGGTACCTGGTCCACGGCAAGGCGGCAATCTTCGTCGACGACGGTACCTGGTACATCATGGTCTACGCCGACTGTAACCACCTGCTGCCGGACAACCGCTGCGGCATTTACGAAACTCGCCCCCAGATCTGCCGCGACTACACGACGGACGAATGCGAGTACGACATCGACTCCGGCTATGACAAGCTGTTTGAGACGCCCGAGCAGATCGAAGAATTCGCCGAAGCGATGCTGCCCCCGAGCAAACGGGCTCCGTGGTCGAAGCTGCGACAGAAGAGCTTCACGCTGCCGCTGGTGACGGGCTGACGGTTAGCTCGGACTTCTAACCGCAGAGGACGTTGAGAAAGGACGCAGAGAACGCTTAGTCCCTGCGATCTCCGCGAGTCACTCTGCGGGCTCTGCGTTTAAGAACAGCCGCCCCGGAACCGGTCCCGCTTCAGTATGGCCGCCGGTCGGGCGTCGCTATCATCGCCGCCGTTGACCACCAGCCCTTTTCTCCTCAGAAGGTTCCCGCCATGCCTGCCATTCAGGGTGTCTCTCCGGAAACGTATGAACGGCTCGTCGCCTGCGACACGCCGACGGTCTGCAACGTCATCGAGCTGTGGAATATCCGTCCGCGAAACCTCGGCTTCATGGACGACACGATCAAGTGCTGCTTTCCCGAGATGCCATCGATGGTCGGCTACGCTCTGACATCGACCTTCCGGAGCCAGGCTCCGCCACGCAGCGGAGACGTCTACGCCGGTATGGACCAGCAGGTCGCCGCGTTCGCAGAGCTGCCCGGCCCGCCGGTCGTCGTTTATCAGGACATCGACAACCCGGTTGCTTCGGCGACGTTCGGCGAGGTGATGTGTACGACGTATCAATCGTTCGGCGCGAAGGGCATCATCACTTCGGGAGCGGGCCGCGACCTGAAGGAAGTCCAGGCTCTCGGTTTTCCGGCGTTCACCAACGGGACGATCTGTGCTCACGGTTACTGCCACACGCTGGCCGTCAACGTGCCGGTGACTGTCGGCGGTCTGACGATTTTCCCCGGCGACCTGCTGCACGGCGACACCAACGGCGTCACGACGATTCCGCACGAGAT
>JAPOLP010001067.1 GCA_029977045.1 Planctomycetota bacterium | reverse complement strand
CTGGACACAGCGTTTGCCGCTCTCGCAGGACTTCTCCATCGTTGGGATGCGGTAGCTGGTCCGAGTGTACTCGCCAGCCAGAAACAGATTGCAGATACCTGTCGCGTTATCCGGCTCGATATCCAGATTGCCTGGCAGGCGGATATACATCTGAGCGTCGCTCATGAAGACGTGATCGCCCGGGTCCACGACCGCCCTGACCGCATAACCGTCGTACTCGTTGGCCGGCGAATCGAGCCGCCTGGCTGCCTCGCTGGACGAAACCACGTCGAGGTCCAGTCCCAGGCCGCCAGACGTTTTGTCCAACACATCCTCAAGATGCGTCTGATGCAGCACCTCGCGAATGATCTCTTCGCGGGAGCATTGCAGAAATGACCGCCCTGTCAGCGTGCCGGCGTTCTGCGTGTTGGAGATTGTCGCGGTGAGAATTGCCTCGCGGTCGCCGGCGGGCCAGTGAGGCTGCTGCCAGGTTTCTTTCGAGTAGACCTTGTAGCCAATCGACCACGGGCTATCGACGACGGCCACGCTGCGTTCACCGATCTCCCGCAGCACTTCAGGTAACCTGGCCAGCTGAAACTGCACGCTGTGAGCCCACTCTTCGCCCAGTCGCGGAAAGTCATTCAGCTCGGGGATGCGCCGTCTCAGGTCTTCCTTGCCAGAGGACAGCAGGGCATCTGCAACGTTGTGCTGCACGGCCAGAACAACGGCGTTCGCCGAAACAATTTCGTCGACAGCCTTAGACTGCTCGTCCTTCAGTTCCCCGCCCCTGGCGTCACGCACTGAGAGAGACGTGATCTTACCGGCGCGGTGCTCGATCTCGGTCACCCAGGTATCGAATCGAAACTTGACGTCCTGAGTTTTCAGCCAGGCAACCCACGGCTCAATCAGAGCTTCGCTCGTCGACGCGTCGAACTCGGACACCTCATGCTTCGCATGTTCGCCGCGCAGAAACGGAGTGACGAACCATTCCAGCAGAGTGCGGCTGACGACACCGGCACTCGCGTAACTCTTCGCCGCGACCAGAATCTCGGCGATGCGGAAGATGATATCCCGGAAGCCCGGCGTGACCTTGTCGCCGCAGACGTAGTCGGAGAACCGCAGGCGGGACAGATCGGTGATCACCTTCCGCTCGGGCGTCCACAGTACGCGGCCAACCTTGTACAGGAACACGACCAGTTCTTTAGCGGTTACTCCCGAACGCCACAGAAACCACAGCAGCTTCAGAGCGTCGATGAAGAAGTGCAGCCGACCGATAAAGAAGCGGCCATAGGCGCCACGAATTTCCGTCCGCCGCGTTCGCCCTGACTTGTCCTGGTGCTGAAACCGGATGTTCGCAGGACGCAATCGGTCATAAACCCGATCGCTTCCAGTTTTGATCTCCTTCATCACCTGGTGCATGCAGACGTACGAACCCGGCAGAACGCGCATCGAGTGTTCGTGAAACTCGTTCGCGTCGTTCCACTCGGTCCGAGCTTTGCCCCCGGCTTCGGGCTGCTTCTCGATCACCTCGATCTCGAACTGGCCCTTGCCAGCATTGACCAGTTCATGAGCGACCGTCAGCCCGGCAATGCCGGCCCCGATGATCACGACCTTCGTCGGACGAGTGCCCGACGAACTCTGCTGATTGTGCGTGTCGGTATTCATGCCGCGGATCGTAAAACATGCACACAGTCTGTCTACCCGTCCCCTGCCCTCTTCTCACCGCCCGACGTCCTTCCTCATCCGTCCACTTCAGAACTTGCTGCCCGTGCGGCAGAAGGCAACTGACAAGGCGGCACTGGTCTTCGAGTGGTCTCAGCGAAACATTGTTCGCGGCAACGGATGCCTGGCCAACCAGCTTCAGCGGGCGACGCTGTCGGTCAGCAACAAGATCGCCGAGGGCTTTGAACGAGGCTCGACGAACGAGCTGATCCACTCCCTGGACATCGCCCGAGGCTCCGCCGGCTCGGTCCGTTCGATGCTCTGCGTCACGGACTGCATGTCCGCGTTCTCGCATTTGAAATCCGAGATCTCAGATCTCAAATCCCAGTGCGAAAGCATCTCCCGCCAGAGCCGAGCCTGGACCGACAGTCTGCAGAACTCAGAGATCAAAGGCCAGCGGCACCTGAACGACAAAACCCGCCAGCAGTACGAGCAGTCTCAGCGGAAGTCCGAATTCGGGCAGCGCATGGACCAGTTCAAACAAGACCAGGAAGCCCGCCTGAACCGCAAAGCCGCCGAAAGAAGCCGCAAAGCGCCCGAGCATGACGCCGACATCGAATAACTCAGGCACGTCACTCCCGATCATCCCTGCTGAGACTTCAAATACGGGTTCTCAAATCCCGCCGCCCCCCAAACCCATCTCCACAACGGACTTCATTGGACGCTCACGGTCGTGGCCCAGACGCAGAAGGAGTCTGAATCACAACGTCGCCGGAATCAGCAGAGTCGCTGAAGCACT
>JAPOLP010000833.1 GCA_029977045.1 Planctomycetota bacterium | reverse complement strand
CACGACGAGCCTCGTTTCGACGAACTCCCCGCCTGCTGACAGCTCCCCTGTGGACGACTCATCCGATCACTGCGGTCCAATTCCAGTTTCCCCCTATTGATTTTCCGCCGTTCCACGGCTGATTTCCGGCCTCACTGCGTCAGTCCGCGCCGGTCGCGTCTCTCAATCTGAATGCTTCCGCAGGTGGCGGTCATTCGTCAGGAGCCCCCAATCCATGTCAAGCGTTGACGTTCCTCAGGCCGAAGCACCGGGCGCAGGCAAGAAACTGGAATCTCTGGAATCCGTCGTCGTCCGCTTCTGCGGCGATAGCGGTGACGGCATGCAGCTCGTCGGAACGCAGATGACCAACGTGTCGGCCGCGTTCGGCAACGATGTCAGCACGCTGCCCGACTACCCCGCGGAAATCCGAGCCCCCGCCGGAACGCTGGCCGGTGTCTCGGGTTACCAGCTTTGCTTCTCGAATCAGGACATCTTCACGCCAGGGGACGAACTGGACACGCTCGTCGCTATGAATCCGGCGGCTCTGAAGACGAACCTGCCGGACCTGAAACGCGGCGGCACGCTGATCGTCAACGAGGACGCGTTCGACAAGAGCAACGTCCAGAAGGCGACGTACGAATCCAACCCGCTGGAAGACGAAGACGGCCTGCAGGCCTACCGCGTCCACAAGGTTCCGATGACGCGTCTGACGCGAGACGCCGTCGACGGCCTGGGGCTTTCCGTTCGCGAAGCTGACCGCTGCAAGAACTTTTTCGCGTTGGGGCTCAGCTATTGGCTGTACGAGCGTGATGCCACTCCGACGGAAGACTGGCTGCGAGCCAAGTTCTCGAAGAAGCCGGAGATCCTGGAAGCCAACCTGCGGGCTCTGCGAGCCGGTTACAACTACGGCTTCTCGACCGAGTCCTTTACTGTCCACTACGAAGTCCCTCCGGCCAGGCTGCCGGCAGGCCGCTACCGCAAGCTGACCGGCAACGAAGCGACCGCTCTGGGCCTTGTGACTGGAGCTGTCAACGCAGGCCGCACGCTCTTCTATGCCGGGTATCCGATCACGCCCGCCAGCGACATCCTGCATGAGCTGTCGACGATGAAGAACTTCGGCGTGAAGACGTTTCAGGCCGAGGACGAAATCGCCGCCATGTGTGCCGCTGTCGGTGCCGCGTTCGCTGGTGAACTGTCAGTGACAGCCAGCTCAGGACCCGGCATTTGCCTGAAGGGCGAGGCGATGGGCCTGGGCATGATCACCGAACTGCCGATGATCATCGTTAACGTGCAGCGAGGTGGTCCGAGCACCGGTCTTCCGACCAAGACCGAGCAGGCGGACCTGCTGCTGTCGATGTTTGGTCGTAACGGCGAATCGCCACTGCCGATTCTGGCTGCACAGAGCCCGGCAGACTGCTTTGCTCTTGTTCAGGATGCTCAGCGGATCTCCGTCGAGTTCATGGTCCCGGTCATCTTTCTGACTGACGGTTACATCGCCAACGGTGCAGAACCTTGGCGAATCCCGGATGTCGAGTCGTTGCCGAAGGTCGAGGTCAAATACCAGACCGAGCTGAACGGCGACGGCGTTTATCTGCCATACAAGCGCAACGAAAAGCTCGTGCGTCCGTGGGCAAAACCGGGAACTCCGGGCCTCGAGCACCGCGTCGGCGGACTTGAGAAGTCGGATCCGAAGGGCAATGTCAGTTACGATCCGAACAACCACGAAGCCATGATTCGGCGTCGTGCTCAGAAAGTGGCCGGCATCGCGGATTACATTCCGGAACAGGATGTCGACGGCGCCCAGTCTGGCGACCTGCTGGTGATTTCGTGGGGCGGCACTTTCGGAGCCGTGCGGACCGCCTGCCGGCAGGTGGTGAAGGAAGGCAAGTCCGTCGGGCACGCCCACGTGCGGTACCTGAATCCGTTCCCGAAGAAACTCGTCGAGATCATCAGCCGCTTCGACAAGGTTCTCGTTCCGGAACTCAACATGGGCCAGCTCCGGTTGCTGCTGCGTAACGAATTCCTGGTCGACGCTCAGGGCTTCAACAAGATCAAGGGCAAGCCGTTCCTTGTTTCCGAAGTCGTTGACGCGATCAATGGCCAGCTCGGCTCCTGATCGTTACGAACTCGCGATTCACGAAGTCAAAGTTTTTCCACTCACCGTTTTCACGACTCACCGTCCGGCAGGTTTTGTGTCATGAGCACTGATCTCCCCGTTCTATCTCCAAAAGACTTTGCCAGCGATCAGGAAATTCGCTGGTGCCCGCGTTGCGGCGACTACTCAATTCTCGCGCAGGTCAAGAAGGTCCTGCCGACGCTTGGCCTGCCGAAGGAGAAGTTCTGCTTCATCTCCGGTATTGGCTGTTCCAGCCGGTTTCCGTACTACATGGACACGTACGGCTTCCACAGTATTCACGGTCGAGCCCCGGCAGTCGCGACGGCCGTCAAGATGGCCAACCCGGACCTGCAGGTCTGGGTGATCACCGGCGACGGCGATGCTCTGTCGATCGGTGGCAACCATTTGATGCACGCGATCCGCCGAAATGTCGACCTGAAGATCATCCTCTTCAACAACCAGATTTACGGCCTGACCAAGGGGCAGTACTCACCAACCAGTCCTCAGGGTAAACGGACAAAGAGTTCCCCGGTTGGGTCGGTCGATCATCCGCTGAACCCGCTGTCGGTCGCCCTGGGTTGCGAGGCGACGTTTGTGGCTCGCTCGGTTGATGTCGACATCAAGCACCTGACGATGGTGCTCGAACGAGCCGCCCATCACAAAGGCACGGCGTTCGTCGAGGTCTACCAGGACTGCAACGTCTTCAATCACAACGCGTTCGAGTTTGCGACTGACAAGAAGGTCAAAGACGACAACATCATCTACCTTGAGCACGGCAAGCCGCTGACGTTTGCCAACGGTACGAAGGGCATCCGCGTCAACGAAGGCAGTCGACCGGAAGTTGTGGCTCTCGACGGTTCAGTCGCTGAGGACGACTTGCTGTTCCACGACGAAAAAGCGACCGAACCAAGCCTTGCTTTCATGCTCGCCCGGATGCGGTATCCGACGTTCCCCGAGCCGATGGGCATTTTCCGGGCAACGGAAAAACCGACCTATGACGAAGTCGCCAACAGGCAGATCGAAGACGCTATCGCCGAGAAAGGCCAGGGTGATTTGAACGCCTTGTTCAATAAGGGCGACACCTGGGAAGTCAAGTAGGCGCTTGATTGCTCAAGCTGAAAACAGAACAGGCCCGCAGGACACACTGTCCTGCGGGCCTGTTTGCGTCAGGGGCCGACTTGAAGAGCACGTCCGGCTCAGTTGTTGATCTGCCACTTCATGAGAGTCACGGGAATTTCCCGTCGAACCCGTGACAGAATGCCAAGGGCAACCATGGGCGAGAACGATTCGCGGTCGTACAGCATCTGAGTCAGAATGTGTTTGT
>JAPOLP010000128.1 GCA_029977045.1 Planctomycetota bacterium | reverse complement strand
TCTCGCACGCCATCGGCGCTGTTTCACAGAGCTACGGCACCAACGGCCTGATCAAGGGCACGAAGCACGGCAAGCCGCACGCCTGGACCGCCGGATTTGGCTTCAACGACAACAAAGACGAATGCGACTGCAAAGTCATCGACCTCGTCGATGTCTGCGGCAAGAACGATCCGAGCCACGGGTCTCCTGAATAAGTCCTGAATTAACGGAGTGCCAACCGGCTGACACACCGGTTTCCGAATGAGTAGAGCCCTGTCACGGCTGCAGCCCGTGACAGGGCTTTGTTTGTTTTGCCTGTTCTTGGGAGATGCCTGCGCCAGCTGGCAAAGGCGAGTTGAGATGCGATGCAGGAATGTGTTGACAAAAAGTTCTGATACCAGCACGAAGCGCAAGCGAGTGAAGCTCGTAGCTGCGAATCACTCGCTTGCACTTCGTGCTGGTAGGAATCGCTAAGTTGTTTCGGGCACGACACTCAACCAGCTAGGTAAGCTCGCACGTCGTCCAGCACGGTGTCGACAGCCTCCCGCAGACGCTCAGATGGCTCATGAATCTCGTCGAACCTTGCTTCCTTCGCGAGTTGTTCGACCTCGTGAGCAACTGCCATTGGATCGGTTGCTGAGAGCATCCGGAAGTTTCCGAGAATCGTGTGCGCAGCGCGGCGTGCCGTCTTCTCATCTCGGTTATGCACGGCACCGTCGAACAATTCGAGTTGTGCCGGGCACTCACTGAGCACCGCGCCAAGAATGTCCTTCAGCAGGTCGCGATCGCCTCCAACAGTCTGCAGAGCCTCGTCCCAGTTGACGACCTGCACGCGTTTTCGTTTCGGCGTGTCGCCGACATCGACCTGCGAGGCGGTCTTCTGATCGTCGCCCGAGTCCCTGGTCTCGCAGATTTCGGCCAGCTTCTGAAACAGCAGCGGCGCGCGAATCGGTTTCGAGATGTAAGCGTCCATGCCGGCTGCCAGGCAACGTTCCTCGTCGCCCTTCATTGCGTGGGCGGTCATCGCAATGATCGGGATGTGCTCCGAGGACTCCCTCTCGCGCAGGCGAATCGTTTTCGTCGCCTGCAATCCGTCCATTTCCGGCATCTGCACGTCCATCAGGATCACGTCGAAGCCGCCGGTCCCAAAGCATTCGACGGCTTCGCGGCCGTTACCGGCCACGGTGACCTGATGCCCCCATTTGGCGAGCAGCGCCATTGCCAGCTTCTGGTTGACGAGGCTGTCTTCCGCCAGCAGCACATTCAACGACACCGAGTGCTTCTGAACTTCAACCGTTCGCTCGACGTCGTCATCGACAGCAGCGCTGACTCCCAGTGAGGCGACGATCGCATCAAACAGCTCGGACTGTTTGATTGGTTTCATCAGATAGGACGCAACGCTCAGTTCCGAGCAGCGGGCGATGTCTCCCATCCGACTGCTCGATGTCAGCATCATGATGACTGGCGCGTCCAGGTCGTCGCGGGCTCGAATCCGCTCAATCAATTCAAACCCGTCGACATCCGGCATGTTGGCGTCGGTCAGCACCAGATCGAATCTCGTTCCCTGCTGCTGGCCAGTGTCGATGGCCTCAATGGCCTGCCGTGCGCTGGCAACCACTGTTGGAACGGTCAGCCAGTTGCGCAGCATCTCGTCGAGAATCAGACGGTTCGTCGCGTTGTCGTCGACCACCAGCACGCGGCGGCCTTCGAGACTGGTTGACGATTCCCGCTGTGTGCGAGCTGATTCCGGAGCTTCTCCGAACGCGACAGTGAAGTGAAACGTGCTGCCGTTGCCGAGTTCGCTGTCGACCCAGATGTGTCCGCCCATCATCTCGACGAGCCGCGACGAGATGGCCAGGCCGAGTCCCGTGCCTTCATAACGCCGCGTCATCGAGGTATCGGCCTGCTCGAATGCCTCAAAGATCTGCTGCAGTTTGTGCTCGGGAATGCCAATGCCGGTATCGCGCACGCTGACGTGCAGCTTGACCGGGTCTTCCGGCAGGAACCCACCAAGCATGGGTTGCCTGAGGTCGGCTCCCGGATCGGCAACGACTTCGACGACCACCTCGCCACTTTCCGTGAACTTGATCGCGTTCCCGACAAGATTGATAAGTACCTGCCGCAGCCGACCAGAATCGCCGACAAGGAACTCTTCGACGTCCGGGCAGATATGACACGCGATTTCGACATCGCGACCGCGAGTTCGCACGGCCAGCGACTTCAGTGTGTCTCCAACAATCTCCCGCAGGGCAAACGGCCGCGGGTCGAGTTCCAGACGCCCGGCCTCGATCTTCGAGAAGTCGAGGATGTCGTTGATGACTCCCAGCAGAGCCTCGCCGGACTCCTGCACCATCGTCAGGTATTCCTGCTGGCTGGCGTCGAGTTCCGTATCTAGCACCAATTCGGTCATCCCGATGATCGCATTCATCGGCGTCCGGATTTCGTGGCTCATATTCGCAAGGAAGTTGCTCTTCGCCTCGCTGGCCGCTTCCGCCGCATCGCGAGCCTGCTTCATCGCTTCCTGAGCAAGCTTCTGGTCGGTGATGTCGTGCGACAGCCCGAACGTCCCCTCGATCTCGCCACCGGGCCCCTGCAGCGGCATCCGCGTGACCGAAACCCACTTCTGCGAACCGTCCGGCCAGTCAACAAGCTGCTCTTCGCCAATCACCGGGCGGCGCTGGTCGACAAGTCGCTGGTCGGAGGCCTCGATCCGACTCGAATACTCGGCGTCAAAGAAGTCACGCGATCGTTTGCCGACGGCATCGTCGGCGCTATCGAGCCCCAGCCGATGCGCCATCGCCGGATTGACCCGGATATATCGCCCGTCGAGATCCTTGAAGAAGATGTTGTCCGGAATGTTGTCCAGCAGGCTGTTGAGCAGAAACCTCTCGCGCTCAAACGCCTGCTCGGCAACGGTGCGCGCGGTAACGTCCCAGAAAATGCCCTGCACTCCAATAACGTTGCCGTCGGCGTCATGCACGGGTGTCTTGAGCACGTGCACGTAGCGAAGCTCACCTTCACGAGTGACGTGCGACTCGGTGCCCTCGAACGTAATTTCCTCGTCGAGAATGCGACGGTCGTCAGCGGTGTATTTCTCGGCAAGGTCGCGAGGGAACAGATCGAAGTCTGTCTTGCCGAGCAGTGCTTCCGGAGTCTGCCCGAGCGCCTGGCTGTATTTCTGATTGGCAAAGGTTACGCGTCCCTGAAGATCCTTCCGGAACAGATTCATCGGAAGGTTTTCGACCAGCGATTCGTACAACGCTTCCGAGTCACGCAGCTTCTGTTCCGCGTTGCGGCGCCGAGCAAGTTCGGCTTCGTGACGTTCGCTGGCTCGCGCCAGATCTTCGAGAGCCGAAACAACGACGCTGACGAGCTGCTCGCGCGACGCCGTGAGCTGGTACTGGCGATTCAGAAACCGAACATCAATCTGCTCGTGGCCGTCAGCGGTATCTGAAGCAATCTTCTGACTGGCGAACAGCACCTGGCGGACGCGGTCGAGCATCTCCTGCGGCGGCAGGTCCTTGACCATATACCCGTCGGCCCCGGCCTCGATGCCCTCCAGGACGTCAGTCGCCGTTCCCTGCGACGTGTGAATGATCACCGGCACTCGGCGAGCGAGATGCCTGCGTCGAAGCTCGCGGCACAGATCGAGTCCCGAACCATCGGGCAGCAGGCGGTCGGTAATCACAAGGTCGGGCAGCGGTTCCTGCGATGCGACATCGATGCCTCGTTCAAGTGTCTCGACGGTCTCGGTTTCAAAACCGTCAGCCTTCAGCACACCGGACAACAGGCGGCTCTGCACAGGACTGTCTTCGACAATCAGAATCTTTGCCATCGAATCAGATTCCCGACGGACTGCTCACGAAAACGGACGACGTTCCTTCTCCACCAACGCTGACAACATAGACGCGCGCCTCTGAACTTCGCCGTCAAACCACTTCCCAGCGCAGGCGGGAAACCCGAACCAGCATCTTAAGCCGTGCCCTCCGCTATGACAGTCACAGAGCGAAGCCGCTGCGACCGGCAGCCTTTGACCTGTTTTCGATTCCCGACTTATCCGCAGACTTTCGCAGTCGAGGCTTGCATGAAACAACCGTCAGACCAGCCGGCGGTCTTCGCGGTCCAGCGACTCGGCCAGAAACGTCACAACCTTCTCTGCCATCGCGCTGAAGTAGATCCAGTTGTGGCCACCAAACGACGTTTCAAAGTCGGACTCGTAAGCAATCCCCGACGACGACAGCTTGCTGGCCAGTCGCAGTCCGCTGTCGATCCACACTTCGTCGGCGGGGTCGCAGGCAATGAACTGGTGACGAGGCCAGTTGAGCGGATGCAGGTGCAGGATCGCGGTCTGCTGCCGGGCGAACTCGGCCGACTCGAACATGTCATCAAGCGGCAGTCCCTCGCCGTACACTCGATGAAAATCGATGGCCGGTGAGATCGCTACGACGATCGGAAACTGCCGCCCGTGCCGATACGCAAGCTGCAGCGCTCCCTGGCCGCCCATGCTGATTCCCAGCAGTCCGATGTGCGGCGGTGCGACCTGCCAGTTCTCGTTAATCCAGCCAACCACGTTTTCGCGCACAAAGTCGTACGCGGTCAGTTGCTCGTCGAAGTCCGGGCAGACATGCGGCAGCCACCAGGCTCGACCGCCATGCGGACACACACACCGCAGTCCGTGCCGTTCAAGCTGCTGCGTATAGTCGGGCTTGTCGACCAGCGTCTCGCGTCCGTGCCCGTGCAGATAAATCACTGCCCGCCCCGGTTTCGGAGACGAGGGTTCGAATACGTCGACACGCTTGCCGGCAATTTCAGTTGATGACCACTCACCACTCATCAGTCGTCAGTCTCAAAAGCAGGTAGGGTGGGTCGAGCAACGCAAGGCCGACCACGTGATTAGAACCGCGCCTTCCGCTGCGAAAGGTACTCCAGCAGCGCCCGGTCAAAGTTGACGCTCGTGTCCAGCGGCACGTAATCGATGCCCAGCGAACGACACTCGTCGCGGTACGTCGACCGCAGCGCTTCTACCGATTCCTGATAGTCCGCCCGCATTCCGGCTGCGTCGATGTTCCGTTCAACCTGTCCGGTCTCGGGGTCTTCGAGATCGACCATCCCGTCGAACGGGAATGTGACTTCGGCTTCGTCGAGCACGTGAAACAGGATGATGTCGTGCCCGGCGAACCGCAGCATCCGCAGCGACGCGATGACTTCGTCCGCGTCAGTCAGCAGGTCGGAAAAGATCATCAGCAGGCCACGATGCCGGATCATCGCGCCAACGCGCCGCAGGTTCGCGGCCAGTCCGGTCTCGCCTCCAGGCTTTGACTTGGCCAGCAGGGCGAGGATATTCGCGAGTTGCGTGCGCTTACTGCGAGGCGGCAGGCTTGACCGAATCTCTTCGTCGAACGTCACCAGCCCGACGGGATCCTGCTGATGGATCATCAGGTAACTGAGTGCCGCGGCCAGGCAGATCGAGTAGTCGAACTTGGTCAGCTCCTGCCGGTACGTGTAGGCCATGCTTTCCGACAGGTCCATCAGCAGCCAGCCACTGATGTTCGTTTCGGCCTGGTACTTCTTGATGTAGTAGCGGTCGGTTTTCGCGTAAACGAGCCAGTCGATGTCTTTGGGATCATCTCCCTGCGTGTATCGCCGATGCTCACTGAACTCGACGCTGAATCCGTGAAACGGACTCGCGTGCAGCCCCGTCAGAAACCCTTCGACAATAAACCGGGCGCGCAGATCGAGCCTGGAAACCGTCCGAATGACTTCAGGTTTGAGATACTGCTCGCTTGTGGTCATGCCGAGGTCTACGTGCCGGGACTTGCCATGCGTCGAACGCTTCACAATGGCAGACTGTATCCGGCGGTCGCATTCGTCAGTAGCGAGCGAGTCAGCGTTGCGAGGCCTCTTCGCGAGCGCGCTGCTCTCTGTTTGCCTTGACCATGCGGTCGGCGATGTGCGGCCTTGGCGGACCGGGAGGCGCGGCGGCATCAATGCGGATGATGCGGTCTTCGATCAGGTCCAGCTTTCGCGAGACTTCGTTGACCGTGCGGCGGACTTCCTGAGTCGTCTGCTCCATGCCGCTCGAAACCAGTGTCACGATGCCCAGGAACAGCAGCATCTGGCCGATCGTTGATATCAGCCAGCCCATCGGTGCGTACGTCGCGGGACCGCCAAAGTAGCCGACGATGACCAGAGACGTGCCGGCGGTCAGGCCGAGAATCCCCAGCCAGGCGAGGCCCTGTCCGATTCCGCTGAACCAGTTTGCCGCGTCTTCCTCTGAAATGTCGTCAGCCGCAGCCGGTACCCGATCGTGGCCGTACGAAAAGTCGGCATGAGGCTCCGCCGGCTGATGAGCCGCGTCAACTCGTTGAGTGAACGCTGCGGCGTGCGGTCGCGGGACTCGCTGATGAACGCTTGCAGGTTCGTCTTCACTAGCGTTGTTCAACGCCGAATCGTCGCTCTCGGAAAACCCAGCGTCGTCATCCCCCACCGGCTCAGTAGGCTGTCCTGCCGGCGCCAGATTCCAGGCATCACCGGACTCTGCGTAGTGAATGCCGTCAGCCATCGAATCCGTTTCGACAACGGCAGCACTCGCAGCCTGTTCCGCAGCCGCTTCTTCAACAGCCGGCTGGTTCGTTTCCTGAGGAGCAGCCCGCTGTGACACGGCCTCGCGCTGATTCGTGATCCGCGACACGCGTGAGAGGATCTCGTTGGTCAGGCGGTCGAGTTCTTCAGCACTGGCGGCCAGCCCGCCACTTTGGCCAGAGTTCGGCGAGTTGCCAGAGGCTGCCTCGTTGCGAGGCGGTCCCGGCAGCTGACCGGGAACTTGAGGTGCCGGCTGTCTCGGCTGTCGAGACGCCTCGGCAACACCGCCACCTGATTGATCGGCGGGTCGGCTGCCACGATGCCCGTCGTCGCGACGGTTCAGATTCATCGGACGGCGGACGGTCGTGTGCGGAGCATCCCAGCGAGGCCGCATTCCAGACGCTGTCGGCGGTTCGAGAATATCTTCAAGCCGTTCCGGCGGAGCTGTCTGCTGGTTGGTGGCGGATACCGGAACATCGTCGGCAGCTCTCGACTGACTGGCCTTTTCTTCGGCGATCTGATCGCTTGAGACCGGCTTCTTCGGAGGACCGTACGGATCGAACAGGTGGTCCGAGGCCCAGCGGTCGAGCAGGTCGCGAGCTTCCGTGACGCGACCGCCCTGCGTCTCAGACGCCGGTGGGGCGTTCTCGCGCGAAGCTGCTGTTTCACCGAGCACGGTGCCGCACGTCGAGCAGGTCACTCGACGATGATCCACACCGACCTCAATCGCGACGTCGCTCTGGCAGACGTTGCACCACATCCCTGTGCCTCAATGAAGAAAAGAAGCCGTGCCTCAAAGAGGCCAGGCCTCAATAGCCGCCCGCAGGCCGCCAGTCGTTTCATCCATAAAACGGAGCCACACCCCAGGCGAACAGGCCAGGGGCGGGAGTTGAATCGAGGGATTATGGCGACGTGCCAAACTGACACAAGACCGGATCTGGACGCAGCTTCCGGTAAGACTCCCGGAGCCGGGGCAGCGAGAACCTCTGCTTCTCCGTGTTTCTCGGTCGCCTGGCTGCACCGTCACTTCACGGCAGCCGCCAGTGCCCGTCAAACAGCTCGGCCCAGACGGTGGCCTCTTTGAAGCCGTCGCCGTCCCGCTCGAACTTCTGGACCGCGATGTCGCCCAGTTTCGGGAACAGCCAGCTGTTCGAGGCTTTGAAATCCTGCTCGTGCATCGTGTGTCCCGAGTTGATCACGACATACCGGCGCGGATTGAGCGGATTCGGGTAGATCAGGGCGACGCCGTGCGAATCGGCGTCGTACGTCTGGCCGTTGACTTCGAGACCCGCCTTCGTCCACTTGACCGGCAGCTTGTCGAGCACGCGAGCCAGTACCGAATTCGAACCGGGGTCGCCAAACAGGATCAGGTTCTGATTGGCGATCTGCTCGTCTGTCAGAGCGGAATCACTGATCACCGGCACCTTGCCACGCAGCCATTTGTCGAATTCCTGCTCGAACCGCGAGAGCGTCCAGTCGGCCCAGGCCTGCTGGCTGGCTGACCACGGCTGGCCGGTTCCTCGAACGCAGACGAACGACTCCATGAACGCGTCGTCGATCGGCCCCTGCAGCCCGTGCCGCTTGTTAACGGTTCCGTTCTCGTCGAAAGCCAGTGTGTCCTCGTACTCGACCAGCTCCCAGCCGCCGCTGGTTTTCTCGTAGAGCACGTCGGGCAGCAGGTCCTCGGCGGCTCCCTGCAGCTGCAGGCGTTTTCCATCCAGTTCGACCTGATCGGCAACGTCGCGACCAATCCGCAACGCGGCAACGTTTTTCGTGGCAAGACTCAGGACGCCGTTCGGGCCAACTCCGCCTTCAACCGTCGTTCGCTCGTACTGCTTTTCCAGTTCGTCGATCCGCAGCCACTCGCAGCGATTGTATTTCAGTGTCCAGGTGACGAAGCGGATCGAGCGGTTGCCGGGATACCGCCGCCGGCCTTTTTCCGTGTGCTCAGCATGAAAGGCCATGAACTCTTTGAAGGTGTCCGGATGGAACTTGTGCCCGACTCCTGGGCCGATCAGCAGCTTGACCGGCACGTCGGCCTCCTTTGCGAGATCGACCATCTTTGTGCTGGCGACCAGCTGCGCGTCGAGTTCTCCACCGTAGGTGCAGAGCGGAACGTTGGCCATGTTCAGCGTGTAATCAACGGCGTCGTAGATGTGCAGCCCGCGATGCTGATGTGACGGCAGCTGCTCGGTCTGCTTCTGATACTCGTAAAAGTCGACGAAGCCTGCTCCGGGTCCGACGGACGACCACTTCGACGGGTGATGGAGCCCGAGATGCCATGCTCCAGCGCCGCCCATCGAGAAGCCCCACAGCGCGATGCGCAGGTCATCAATCCGGTACCGCCGCTGCACATCTTTCAAAGCCTCGAAGACGTCGGTTTCGCCGCTCCAGCGATACGCGTTGTCGGTCCGACCGAAGACGTCGAGCTGAATCCAGTTCTGCCCGTCGGCGGGTTTCTTGCCCGCGTGCTCGTTGAAGAAACGGACTTCGTTTCGTGTGCCGCCCCGGCCATGCAGTTTGACGTGCAGCGGCCAGCGATATCCGGACTCGACGTCCTTGAAGCCGGCGGGCAGTGACAACGCGTACGGCTGCACGGAGCCATCAACCCGCGAGACGTATCCGCGAATCGTCGAACCTTCCTGGTCGGTCCACGAGTTCGTCCCCGCCTGCAGTTCGTCCAGTCGAGCGTTTCCCGCCGCGATCGCGTCCTCACAGTATTTAATCCACGCCGACGGCTGCCCTTCCTTCTTCGCCGGATAAAACTCGCCGTGCCGCAGACACCACTCAACGCCCTTTGCAAACACCTGCGCATCGACGAAGTACTTCGGCGGTTTCGCGGCAGCGTCCTTCAGCCGATCCTGCAGTTCATCGAGCTTCGTCTGCAGCCCCGCTTTCTGCTCGGCAGTGATCTCTGCGAAAGCAGCACGCGGCAGAACTAAGAACGCAGCAAGTACAGCTGCAGAAACGAGTCGTACGATTGGCGCCATGGGAACGGTCCTCAAACCGGTTTGATGATTGACGGAAACGTCGCAGAAGTCTGACGCCAGCTCTCCAGCAGGCAAGCGATTCGCTGGTCACTTGCGATCGGGTTCTGCTCCGCAAGACTGTGTCGCCAGCGTCTCCGCCAGCCAGAAACTGCGACAGGAAGAAACAGATGCCGTCTCTCTCGGAACAGCTCAACGAATCACTGACCGGCTTGCCGGCGGGCACTTGCCTCTGCTTCGATGCCGACTCGCAGTCGCTCACCGAGTGGTCGCCGGCTGAGGGAGAGACATTGTCGGGCAACTCCACCGTGGTGTTCCTGCCGGACAACGAGGCCTGCGACCTGAGTTTCATCTGGCAGCGGCTTTCGGCCCCTGTCGCAGCGCTTGTCATGCCGCCGGAGAGTCGCGGTCGAGTCGTGCTCGATCCGAGCCAGCTCGGCGAACAGCAGTTTCGCGTCGACGACGCACCGATCTGGGACCTTGTGATCCGACTGACAGCGGCGGGGCAGTCGGTCGGACTGCTCGACACAACGCCGGTGGAGAATGGGGACCTGCTGCCCGCTGACAACAAACTGCCGGCGATCGCTCCGAACTGGCCGCCGCGAGATCGAGGCTGGCTGGCTGAGCATCTGCGATCGTTCCGGCCTGCTTCGTCAACCGATGGCGGCTCGCCGAACGATCCGGTTGCGCTGCACGCCGGGCTGTGGTTGATTCACGATTTTCTGGATGAAAGCCATCGCCTGTCGCAGAGCATTGAAGGCTGCGGTGCTGATCGGAACGGTGACTACTGGCACGGCATCATGCATCGCCGCGAGCCTGACTGGTCGAACTCGAAATACTGGTTCCGCCGCGTTGGCGATCATCCGATCTTCTTTGACCTCGCG
>JAPOLP010000309.1 GCA_029977045.1 Planctomycetota bacterium | reverse complement strand
GAGCGACCGACGAGTACGGCTATTTCGCGTTGCACGACAAAGTCCACATGCACGACCTGCACGCGACCATGCTGCACCTGCTGGGCCTCGACCACGAACGCCTGACCTACCGCTACGCCGGTCGCGACTTCCGCCTGACCGACATCGCCGGTCGAGTCGTCAACGAGATCATCGCCTGACTGGCGCTCGTTTGACCAAGAGTCGCAGACGAGCAAGTTTGAGCGGCCAGGAGTATCCTGAGATCGCACACGCCGTCCTGGATGGCGATGCTTCGCGCGCCGTTGCGTCGTTAGAGGAGCACCTGAACTGTGGCAAGCAGTTGTTGTTGTCGCCGCGCCGCTGATCTCGTCTGCGGGTGCGTCATCGTGTTGTTTCTGACGATGTCGGCTCAGGCTGCCGACCCGGTACCGTCGTTCTTTCGCGGCCTCAATCTGAACGGCCCCGCCGTGACGATCGACGGCAACCAGTGGGACGGCCAGGCGTCGAAGCAGTACGTCTGCCGCGACAAGGCTTTTGAGAACCAGGCTGTCACGCTGGTTCCGCCGACGGATGCCGACCGCGCGAAGATGATTCGCACCAGTCGCTGGGGTGGGAACCGTGTCGAGCTGACGGAGATTCCCGGCGGCGCTTACTCGCTGTTTCTGTATGTGTGGGAAGACAACAACGCCGAGACGTACTCGATCGCCGTTAATGGCCGCGAGGTGGTCGCTCGGTACAACAGCGGAGCGACAGGCCACTGGGAAAAACTCGGGCCGTGGTACGTCTCGCCGCAGGATGGCCGGATCGTGCTGACGAGTACCGGCGGCGCGGCGAACTTCTCCGGCATCGAACTCTGGCGAGGCCGCTACGACGGCATCAGCCAGCCGATCAGCGACGAGGATCTGGCGTTCTTTGAGAAACGGATTCGACCGCTGCTGGTCGCGAAGTGCTACGAATGCCACAGCGCCGAGTCGCAGGACTTGCAGGGTGATCTGCTCGTCGATTCCCGAGCCATGCTGCGTCGCGGCGGCGCGAACGGGCCGGCAATCGTGCCGGGCGATCCGGACAGGAGCCTGCTGATCGAGGCGGTGCGTTACTCGAACGCCGACATGCAGATGCCGCCCGACGAGAAGCTGTCCGATGCCGAAATCGCGGATCTCGAACGCTGGGTAAAGATCGGAGCGCCCGATCCTCGCTCAACAGCGACCAGGCACCTCGGCAAGCAAATCGACATCGCCGTGGCTCGGCAGTTCTGGTCGCTGCGGCCAGTCACCGATCCACCGGTGCCGGAAGTGAATCACGGCGACTGGCCGCGTTCCGAAATCGATCACTTCGTGCTGGCGAAGCTGGAAGAACACAACCTCGCGCCGTCCGCTGATGCCGACGCACGAACTCTCGTCCGGCGTGCGACGTACGACCTGACGGGCCTGCCGCCGACGCCGGAGGATGTCGCCGCCTTTGTCGCCGAATCCGAGCAGAATGCCGACGCCGCGTTTCGCAGTCTTGTTGACAGGCTGCTCGCTTCACCTCGTTACGGAGAACGCTGGGGCCGGCACTGGCTTGATGTCGTCCGCTATGCCGACACGGCGGGTGACAACTCTGATTACCCGATTCCGCAGATGCACCTCTATCGCGACTGGGTGATCGATGCCTTCAACCGTGACCTGCCCTTTGACGAATTCGTCTGCGATCAACTGGCTGGCGACCTGCGGGCGGGCGAGGCCGCCTCGGAGAAAGAACGCACGCAGCGGATCATTGCCACCGGCTACCTCGCGAACTCACGGCGGTTCGGGTCGCGCGTTGACGATTACCCGTGGCACCTGACCTACGAAGACACAATCGACAATCTCGGCCGCACGTTCCTCGGTCTGTCCCTCAGTTGCACGCGGTGCCACGACCACAAGTTCGATCCGCTCACCACGCGCGACTACTACGGTCTGTACGGCATCTTCGCCAGCACCCGCTTTCCGTGGCCGGGCATCGAACTCGACAAGAAGCAGCGCGACTTTGTTCCGCTGGTCCCGCCTGATCGCTGGCAGGAAGTAGAGCGGCAGCAGTTCGCTCGTGAGAAAGAGCAGTCGAAGCTCGACGCCGAAGTCCGCCGCCTGAAGGAACTCCTGAAGACGACGGCTTCCGCCGGGAAGCCAACGGTTCAGGAAGAACTGAAGACAGCTGAGCGTCGATCAAAAGACTTTGCAGCGCAACCGTCATTAGTTGAGACCGCCTACGCCGTGATTGACGCGGCCAGTCGCCAGGACGCCGCGGTCCAGATCAAAGGTGATCCGGCCAGGCCGGGCGACATTGTGCGGCGGCATCTCCCTGCCGTGCTGGGTGGTGGCGAATTGCCTGACGACTGTCAGGAAAGCGGTCGTCGCGAACTTGCCGAGTGGATCGTTTCGCCGGACAACCCATTACCGGCGCGCGTCATTGCCAATCGGATCTGGCAGCATCACTTCGGTCGCGGCATCGTGCCCACGCCGAACGACTTCGGCCACCAGGGTAAGCCGCCGACACACCCGGAGTTGCTCGACTATCTGGCGACTCGTCTGTGCGAAGACGGCTGGTCGATCAAGGGGCTGCATCGGCGGATCATGCTGTCTCACGCGTACCGGCAATCGAGCCGCCGCGACGAGCAGGCCATCGCCGCCGATCCCGCGAACGAATGGCTGGCCGGGTTTCCTCGCCAGCGGCTCGATGCCGAATCGATCCGCGACACACTGCTGGCACTGGGTGGCAATCTCGATCTGTCCCCCGCCGGTCCGCATCCGTTTCCGCCGATGAACAGTTGGGGATTCACTCAACACAAGCCGTTCAAGGATGTGTACGAGACCGATCGCCGCAGTGTCTACCTGATGACACAGCGCATCCAGCGGCATCCAATGCTGGCGATCTTCGATGGAGCCGATCCTTCGACGAGCACGGCCGCCCGAATGACGAGCACCACTCCACTGCAGGCGCTCTATCTGCTGAACGACCCGTTCGTGCATGAGCAGTCACAGCGGGTCGCCGATCGCATCATGGCTCACGCTTCCGCGACGGAAGATCGCACGACGTTTGCCTACGAATTGCTGTTCGCCCGCCCGCCTGTTTCGGATGAATCGACTGCTGCCCGCCAGTTTCTGTCAGATGCGAGGAAGCTGCTGGAAGGTAACGGCGTCGCTGCAGATCGGCTCGAAGCAGAAGCCTGGCAGGCCTGCGTCCGCGCACTGCTGCGGTTGAATGAGTTCGTGTACCTGGATTGAACATCAGCCGGAACGCGCTAGCGTCCGGTTCTCAAAACGTTCGGAATAACCGGACGCTAGCGCGTGCCGGCTGATTTGAGGATCACGTTATGCAGGTCACAAATCGTGCTCGAACGGTCGTGCCTCGTCGCGAAATACTGAGGTCACTGGTCGGTGGTTCGCTGCTGATGCCGGGGCTGTTGTCTGAGTTGCTTGCTGAATCGACAGCGACGCCGACCGGTAAGCCGCAGGACCCGCTCGCACCGAAGCAGCCTCACTTTGCCGCCCGAGCGAAGCGCGTGATCTTCGTCTTTTCCAATGGTGGCGTGTCGCATATGGACACGTACGACCATAAGCCGGAGCTGTTCAAGGCTGACGGCAAGAAGACCGGTGTCGGCGGCGGACTGTCGAATCAGCAGCGGAAACTGCTCAAGCCGCTGTGGGATTTCAAGCCGGGCGGCAAGTGCGGCACGCTGGTCAGCGATCTGTTCCCGTACCTGCGCGAGCAGATGGACGACATCTGCCTGATTCGCTCGCTGAACGGCAACGACAACGAGCACTACAACGCGACGCTGGGAATGCACACCGGGTCGTTCTTCTTTTCGCGACCGAGCATCGGTTCGTGGGTGAGCTACGGTCTGGGCACCGTCAATCAGAACCTGCCGTCGTTCATCGCGCTGGCTCCGCAGATGCCTTACGCGGGCACGCAGATCTTCAACAACGACTTCCTGCCCGCTTATCACCAGGGCGTTCGAGTTATCGGTGGCGCTGAGCCGATTCCCAACCTCACTCGCCGCACGCAGCAACGCGGCCTGCAGGAGCTGGAGCTTGGACTCGCTGACGTGCTCAACAACCGGCACCTCCGTGACCGAGCGGAAGACTCGAACCTGTCTGCCCGCATTCGTAGCTTCGAGACCGCGTTTCACATGCAGACCGATGCGCCGGAAGCGTTTGACGTTTCACAGGAAGACGACCGCACGTTGGCGATGTATGGCCTGAAACGCGGGCAGAGCGACGGCTTTGGCTGGATGTGTCTGGTCGCGAGGCGGTTGGCCGAACACGGCGTGCGGTTCATCGAACTGGTCGATGGCAGCAGCAGCTACAACTGGGATCAGCACGGCAACATGGCCGAACACGCGGTGCATGCAAAAAACATCGACCAGCCACTCGCCGGTCTGCTGCGTGACCTGAAAGATCGCGGGATGCTCGACGACACGCTGGTTGTGTGGACGACCGAGTTCGGTCGTACGCCGGGAGTCGACGGTGACAAAGGCCGCGGCCATCACAGCGCGTGTTTCTCGTCATGGCTGGCCGGCGGTGGAGCAAAGGGCGGAATCGCTTATGGCACGACCGACGAGATCGGAGCGACGGTCGCGACCGACGGAGTCCACGTTCACGACTTCCACGCCACGATCCTGCACCTGCTCGGCATCGACCATACGAAACTCACCTACCGCCACGCGGGTCGCGACTACCGTCTGACGGACATTCACGGCCACGTCGTTCATGACCTGCTGGCCTGAAGGTGATTAGGCCAGTCACGCGAGCGTTCGCGAAACAGCGTGTTTGTTGAAACCAACAGGATTCCGGGAGTTCTTCTGGCTATGGCTCAACTTCGATCTGCTTCGCGAGTCCGACGTCCGTTGATCGTTCGCTTACTCGCGGCAGCAATGCTGTGCGTCAGTGTGTCGAACAGTGGATTCGCGGCGACGAAGGTGACGATCTCCGGATCGCGTTGGCTCTTCAATGGCCAGCCAGTGAATCAGGGCAGGCCGTGTGAGGGGCTGCTGATGAACGTCAGGATGGTTAATGCGACGTTCGAGGATCGCGGTCGGCCGGAGTTTGATGCGGAGCGGAACAGCGACGAGTTCATTGCGAAGATTGGCGAGTACGCAGAACACGGCGTGAACGCTGTCACATTGAACCTTCAAGGAGGAATGCCGGGCTATGAAGGTGCGGTGAATTCGGCGTTCGAGTCGGATGGATCGCTGCGAGCGGATTACCTTAAACGCGTCGAGCGTGTGATCCGGGCCTGCGACAACCACGGTGTCGCGGTGATCCTGGGTCTTTATTACCAGCGGCAATCGAAGGTTTTGTCTGACGAAGCGGCAGTGCGGGCCGGTGTGGTGAATGGGGTGCGCTGGGTGCAGTCGCTCGGCGTGGAAAACGTTCTGATCGAGATCGCCAACGAGTTTCCTCACGGTGGCTTCAGGCACGAGATCATTCGCAGCCCGAAAGGCCAGGCTTAGCTGATCCGCCTGGCGAAGGAAACCGCACCGAAGTTACTGGTCACTGCCAGCGGGTATGGCGACGGCGGTGTGCATCCGGAAGTCGCCGAGGCGTGCGACTTTCTCACGCCGCACTGGAACAGCACGAAGGTTGAGCAGATTCCAGCTCGCGCCGCAGTACTGAAGCAGTTCGGCAAGCCGATCGTGTGCAACGAGGACGACAAGACCGGCAGCAATGCCGTCGCCGCGATGAAGGCTGCTGCCGAGAACGGGTCCGGCTATGGTCTGATGCTCAAAGATCACAACCAGGCGTTTCCGTTTCACTTCGATGGAGCGGCAGACGATCCCGTCTTCTACGCGGCACTCAAAACACTGGTCACCGGTAAGACGTCGACCGCGACAATCTCGAAGCAGGCCAACTACTTCCCGCCGCCGGAATCGCAGGGTGGCTGGCGAGTTGTCGAGAACGACGACGAGATCGAAACGATCGGCGGGATGGACAAAGCAAAGATCGCCTCGCTGCGCGACTGGCTGTTCAAGTCCGACAACCGCCCGTTCGCTGCAGTCGTGATTCGACATGGCACGGTCGTACTGCAGATCGAACGTGGCAACAGTGCTGCGACCGATTCACGCCGCGTCGCGTCCGTGTCAAAAGCGATCTGCGCCACAGTGCTCGCGATCGCTTCGGAACGCAGTCAGCAGGGGCTCACGCCGAAAAAGATGACGTTCGATGACAAGGCGTTCGAGTTCATCCCGTGGGCGCCTCCGCTGAGTGATCCGCGGAAGGCTGACATCACCGTCAGGCAGTTGCTCAATCACACGTCGGGCATCTGTCCGGAGGCGATCGGGGCGCCGAACGACGGCTCGTGGTATTATGTCCTCGGCCACAGCGGCGATGCGCGGACGGCGAAGCTCGCGTTCGATCCCGGCACCGCTTGCGGTTATACGACACACGGACTGGTTCATGCTTCACTTGTCTGCGAGACGGTTACAGGAAAGCCGTATGACGAATTCGCCATCGAGGCTCTATTTAAACCGCTCGGCATCGAGAAGTGGTGGTTCCAGTACTACGACGGCGGAAAGGTCGGAAGAAAGCCGTCGCACGGACTCGGCCTGCCAGCTCGCGAGCTGGCGCGAATCGGCTACTGCATGTTGCACGACGGTCGCTGGCAAGACCGGCAGGTCGTTCCCAGGTGGTTTGTCGAGCAGACAGCGATACCTTCGCACAACGTCACGACGCCGGAGATGCGCTGGAAGTTGAACCCGGCGGT
>JAPOLP010001019.1 GCA_029977045.1 Planctomycetota bacterium | reverse complement strand
TCTTCGCCGCGTAGTAGCGGTCGTCTGCTTTCGCGTCACGGTCGTCGACGATCGCCTGCAGTGCCGCCTCGTCGAGATGCTTCCCGACGGGCAGAGCAACCGGCTCGACAGCCCAGGCAACATCGCCCGCTGCCACGGGTTGCTTCTGCGTGTTCTTCCACGCCAGCTTCATCCCGGCGGCGACTTTGTCCGCAAGCACCTGACGATTCTCTTTCGAGCCGTCGTTCCACTTGCCGGCCCCGACGTTCCCGCCGGCTCCGTTGAAGTGGATATGCGGAATCCCCGTCGCATCCTGTCGAGCATTGCGTGCCAGTCCCGGAAAGTCCGGATTCGCCATGCCCGTCCGGTAGTAGCTCTGCGGATGGCAGGCGTAGTACGTCAGAGCGGCGATCGGCTTCTCGCCGTTCCAGAAGCTGATCAGCTTGACCTGCGGATCGATCGTGCCAACCGGGAACGCGGCAATCTCCGGATCTCTCGTCGCCGTCCAGCGAGTGTGCAGCACCTTGCCATCCGGCCCCAGAATCCGCCGATTCGACGCCACCTTCTCGACAATCCCGCTGCCCACTCCAACGTGCGACACCGGCTGAGCATTCTTCAACGCCGCCTTCACCGCCGCCGATGCCCGATGAATCACGTCACGGCAGAACGCCGGATCAAACCCCGCTCCCGTGAGGCCCTGCTCACTCAGAAGCTCCTCCGCCGAGAAGTCACACCGCGGCGCATCATGCTGATGCAGCGTATGCACCGCGACGCGTTGAGGAGTCGTCCCCGCCGCGCTGGCAAGCCCTTCCCGAAACGCCGTCTGCCCACCATTGCTGATTCCGATCCAGTCCACCGCGCAAAGCACGATCGGATCACCAGCTCCCGAGATCACAACGCCACGACAGCTCAATGGAGTCTGAATCCCAACCGTCGGATCGTAAGCGAGCGGACTCCCCACCGGCGGCGAGGCATCCACATCAAACACCCCAACCCGAAGTTCACCCGCCTGCGATGTCGAGCAAGCCAGCACGGCAACAACCAGAGTCAGAAACAGTCGACGAATCATGGCAAGTCTCCGCGGAAGTGGTCCGGGTTCAATTTCGAGGCCAGGAGAATGACGTGATCCCTTCGGATCGAAAAGCGACCACAGCCCAGAACTGAACCGTGCGACCAGGACCGAAACAGAATGAAACCACAGTTGCAAAACGGAGTGCCACATCTAAGCTCGCGCGAAACCGCCAGCGAGTAAGGCCCCTGCGAACCGGGTACTGGTTTCAAATGCAGCAGAGGCCGCAGTTTCAACAGGAGCACAATGTGTCTTCAGGTCGTCTGATTCGATTCTCGGCGTGCGTTCTGATCATGACATCCGTGGCTCTGTGCCGTGAGAGCTTTGGGCAATCATCCGGTCGAAACTTCTCGAAAGGAACAGCTCGCATGGGGATCGAGTTTGCAGACGTCGACAACCACCGGCTGCTGCTCGACCTGTACCTGCCGCAGGTTGCGCCCGGCACAAAGTCACCCGTCGTCGTGTGGGTACATGGTGGCGCGTGGCGAGCGGGCAGCCGCAGCAGCGTTCCGGTTCAGTCGCTGACCGAGCATGGCTTTGCAGTCGCGAGTGTTGATTACCGGTTGAGCCCCGTCGCTCGTTTTCCCGCTCAGGTGCATGACATCAAAGCGGCGATTCGGTTTCTGCGAGCGAACGCCGACCAGTACGGCCTCGACACAAAACGTTTTGCAATCGCCGGAGCGTCCGCCGGCGGGCACCTCGCCGCGCTGACGGGGGTTGCCGACCGGGGGCTCGAGGGCGAGGTTGGCGAGAACCTCGACCAGTCCTCGACCGTCAACGCGATCGTTTCGTTTTACGGAGCGTCGAACCTGCAGAGCATTCTCAGTCAGTCGACACCGCATGGATTAAGCGTTCGCATCCCGGCGCTCAATCTGCTGCTCGGCGGCCTGCCCGAGGAGCAACCCGGCCTCGCACGCCTGGCCAGTCCGGTCGCGCATGTCGGCGAGAAATCTCCACCGCTGCTGCTGATCCACGGCGACCAGGATCCTCAGATGCCGATCAACCAGGCTCACGAGCTGCACGGCGTCTACCTCAAGCACAAACTCCCGGTCGAGTTCGACGTCGTCTACGGAGCCGCTCACGGCGGCGAGTCGTTCTACACACCGGAGCGAATCGAACGAGTCGCCGCGTTCCTGAAACAGTCACTGACGCGAGAGCGTTGAAGTGTCGAAAATGGCCGCAGGCCAGGTAGCGGTACGGCTTACGTCCAATGGCCACCAAGCTGTCATCAGCCGCCGAGCGTTAGCTCGCGGTTTTCCGAATGATTGAGAACCGGACGCTAACGCGTACCGGCTGATTGGCTGGAACTCAGGGACCATGGGGCGCAAGCCGTCCGGTCTCGCGTGTCGGATCCCGCAAACACCGGGCGGCTTGCGCCGCTCCGCCAAATAATGTCGTTTTCGACCGTCCTCGGAGTCCCTTCAGATGCCCATTGCCAACTGGAAAACGCAGCCGTTCAACGTCATTCAGAGCCTGCTGTTCAACAATACGCATCGCGTGATCGAGTACAGCATTCGCGACGAAAACGGCGAATGGAGGAACCGCGCGGACGATCCGGCGCCCGTCGTCCGGCTGTATGAAAAGGAAGCGGGCGACGAT
>JAPOLP010000177.1 GCA_029977045.1 Planctomycetota bacterium | reverse complement strand
GACAACGGCCCTGCTGACACCAATGCGGCCAACACAGAAGTGGCCCTCAACAATCCTGGCCTGCTGACGGAGTTCGTGATCAGTATTACTGATCCGGGTACGCCGCCTAATCCTGGTGTTGGTGTCGACGATACTGTCACCGGACTGGTTGACGGATCCGCGTTTGTCTTCACTCAGACCGACGTCAACGGCACTCGGACGCTCGTCTCTGGTATTGATTACATTTACACATACAACGCCAACACCAACGATGCGATCTTCCGCGCTGTGACCGTCTTCCCAGGCGAATCGGCGTACAACATCACGGTCGTTGATCCGTCGCAGATCGTCGACATCGCCGGCAATCAGATTCAGCCGAACCGTGTCGACGGCAGCGTGCAGTTTGACATCGTCGTGACCGAAGGCGCAAACGATCCGCCGGTTAACACCGTGCCCGGAACACAGTCGGTCGACGAAAATACTCCCGCTGTTCCAACATCGCTGACGTTTTCGACAGCGACGAACAACGAGATTCGAGTTGACGACCCGGACGCGTTCTTCAACGGCAATATCGTCCAGGTGACGCTCACCAGCACGAACGGAACGACGACTCTTCCGGCTGGATTTGGCGGGTTGATCACTCTCGATGCCGGAACCGGGACCGATGACGCATCGATTCAATTCACGGGCACCATCGACAACATCAACACGGTGCTGGATGGTCTGGTCTTCACGCCAACGCTGAATTTCAACGGGATGGCGAGTCTGAACATCCTGACGGACGACCTGGGGAACTTCAGTGCCGAGCCGTCGCTGACTCCGATGATGGATGACGACACCATCAACATTACCGTCAACCCGGTGAACAGTGCTCCGGTAGCAACGTCTCCGGCTATGGTGACGGCGACGGAAGATACGGACTTCGACTTTACGAATACCCTCAGCGTTTCTGATGCCATCGACGATCCGACGGACATGACTGTTGTGCTGGTCATGGTGAGTGTTGACGAGGGCACGGTGACGCTTAACGGTACTGGCGGCCTCGTCTTCACGACGGGTGATGGTACTGACGATGCAACAATGTCGTTCACGGGGACGGTTATCGACATCAACGCGGCGCTGACCGGGTTGCTGTACCATCCGTACGGAGCAGGCGCGAGCCCGAACGGTGCCAACCAGCACTTTAATGGGATGGCGACGCTGACGCTGACGGTCGACGATCAGGGCAACACCGGAAGCGGTACGCCGCTGACGGATACGGCCACGACGACCATTACGGTTGATCCGGTCAATGATCCGCCAGTCATTTTCGTTGACGGTGCGGAGTTTGTGACAACCATAGGAGCACCAGCTGACTTCTCCGCCCTGGAACGCACACCGTTTGTGTTTGACGCTGCGGGCAGCAGCCTGATCACCATCGCTGACGTCGATGTGGATGACGATACCGGTATGGACTCTGGCAAGGTGACCGTCGTTCTGACGGCGACTGACGGAACGCTGACGCTTGGTGACAACATGGCGGCCGCCATTACGGGCGGTGCAGAAGGCACGACATCGATTACGTTGTTTGACCTCGTGGCCAACATCAATACGGCGCTGGACGGTCTGACGTTCACGCCAGACATGACGTTTGTGTCCGCGACCGCTGGTCGATTCGGGACGGTGACGATTGATGTGGACGACAGTGGACGAAGCGGTGCGAACGCGGTCGGTACGACGGATTCAGAAACGATCGAACTGGACGTCCTGGAAGTCAACGACGCTCCGGTGATCACGTTCGAGAACGTCACTAAGGCCGAGGCGATCAACGAAGACAACACGTTGACCTTCGACATGGCGAACATGAACCGAATCACGATCAGTGATTCGCCTCTTGATCCGGTGCCGGGAGTCGGCGACGAATTCCAGGTCATGCTGACCGTCAGCCAGGGAACACTTTCGCTGAGCGGAACGACTGGATTGACCTTCTCCTTCAGCGATGCCGACGGAACCGGAGCTGGGACCGGAACGGCTAATGCCACGATGACGTTCCGCGGTAATCTGACGGACATCAACGCCGCTCTGCTCGGGCTGACCTACACGCCAGGTCTTAACTACCGCGGAGCGGATACGCTGACGATTACTGTCAATGACCGTGGTTTCACGGGAGCTGGCGTCGCTCTGATGACGACGGATACGGTCGCCATCTCGGTCGCCGAAGTAAACGACGATCCCGAGATCAACGCTCCGACTGTCGTGCAGGCGGTCGAAGATACCGACCTCACGCTGTCTGTCGGCGGTGGCAACGGCATCACCGTGACCGATCTGAAGGATGATCCGACTCAAACGGGGACGGGGCTCTATCAGTTGACCCTGCAGCTTGTCGATGGCGACGGAGCCCTGCAGTTGTCGGCGACCAGCGGTCTCGACTTCTCCTTCAACGACATCAACGGAATGGGCGTCGGTACGGGAACGGGCGGCGAGACGCTGCTGCGGTTCCGCGGCACGCAGGCGGACATCAACGCCGCTCTCGACGGGCTGGTCTATTCGCCACCCGCCGGTGTGGACGGAGTCTCCCGCACGCTCGCCATTGAGTTGAACGACCTCGGCAATATCGGTCTGGTTGGCCCTGACGACGGGATTACCACTGCGAACGTGACGATCCAGATCGACGGCAACAACGACGCACCGGTCAATCTGGTGCCGGGTACTCAGACGGTGGCAGAAGACACCGACCTGACGTTCTCAGTCGGAGTTGGCAACGCCATTTCCGTTACGGATGTTGATGCTGCTGGCGGTACGGTTCAGGTCACACTGACGGCCACGAAGGGGGTGTTGACGCTGGGGAATGCCGGGCTTGTCGACTTTATGTTCATTCCGGATGCCCAGGGCGCTCCGCAGGGCGATGGGACCGACGATGTTTCGATGACGTTCCGGGGAACGCTCGGAAACGTAAACATGGCTCTCGACGGGCTGGTCTACACGCCTTCCCTGAACTTTGCCGGTCCGGCGCAGATTGAGATCACCACGAACGATCTCGGGAATTCCGGCGTCGCTCCGAACAATCTCCCGCTGAGCGACATCGACGTCGTTCCGATCAACGTTACTCCGGTCAACGATCCGCCAGAGGTCACGACGCAGGGGCCGTTGACTGTTGTTGAAGACATGGACGTGACCATCAGTTCGGCAAACGGGAACCGCGTTGCCGTCGGCGACGTCGACCTCGGATCCGGCAAGCTGCTTGTCACGCTGTCTGTGGATCACGGCACAGTGGACCTGTTCCGGACGACCGGTCTGGTCTTCTCGGTGGGTGATGGAATCAGTGACCGCACGATGACCTTCAGTGGCGGACTGACTGCCGTCAACCTGGCTCTCGACGGCATGATTTACACGCCTGATGCTGGCTACGTTGGGGTCGATACCCTGACGGTCGATCTGGACGATCAGGGCAGTACTGGAGCAGGCGGCCCAATGATGGTGTCGCAGGACGTCGCGATCACGGTGACGCCGGCAAACGATCCTCCAGTGCTGACCTTGCCAGGCACTCAGACGGCGAACGAAGACACCAACGTGACATTCGCCTCGGTCAACGGAAACGCGATTACGGTCGCTGACGTCGACGTGAACGAGACGATGGGCGGCAAGGTGGAACTGACGCTGGGCGTCACCAACGGAACGCTCACGCTGGGCACGGTTGCGGGCCTGACGGGCGACACAAATGGTTCCGATGGGGCTCTGCAGTTCCAGGGGACGCTGAGTGCCGTCAACGTTGCTCTGAGCGGCCTGCGTTATACGCCGGCAGCGAACTTCAGTGGCACGGATACGCTGGATGTCGAGGTCAGTGACCTGGGCAACACCGGTACCGGCGGCGTCCTGACAGACAACGGTTCGGTGACCATCAACGTGACGTCAGTGAATGACGCTCCTGTGAACTCGCTGCAGTCGGCTACGGCGATGGTCAGCGAAGACCCTGTTTCGCCGCTTGAATTCACGACCGGCAACTCGAATCTGATTTCTGTTTCGGATGTTGATGTCCAGGCTGCGGAAGAAGTGCAGGTTACGCTGAGTGTCAACAACGGAACGCTGACTCTGACCGGCACGTCCGGCCTGAGCTTCTCGTTCAGCGATGCGAACGGGACGGGGGCGGGAACCGGTAGTGGCGACTCTTCGATGACGTTCCGTGGGATGCTGGCGAATGTTAACGCGGCTCTCGACGGGCTCGATTACCAACCGAATGCGGACTTCTCGGGCAGCGACACGCTGACGATTACGTCGAACGACCTTGGCCAGAATGGAAGCGGTGGAGCGAAGACCGACACCGACACAGTGACGATCACGGTGACCGGACAGAATGACGCTCCGGTAGCCGCCGACGACAGCTTCACGGTTCTGGTTGGCAGCTTTGTGAACGGTAATGTGCTGACGAACGACAGCGACGTTGACGGCCCAACACTCGCCGTTGTGAATCCGCTCGTGACGGACGTCATGCACGGAACTCTCAACATCGATTTCGTGACCGGGGCATTCACCTACACGCCAGACTCGATGACGGCAGAGACGTCGGACTCCTTCCAGTACACCGTCACGGATGGGCTGCTGGCTGGAAACACGGCAACCGTGACGATCAGCATCAACGCGGCACCGACCATTTCCGGAGCAACGTTCTCCGTCGCGGAGAACTCCGGTTCCGGGACTGCGGTTGGCTCGCTGAGCGTCAGTGATCCGAATATGGATAACGTTTCGCTGTCGATCATTGCCGGCAACACCGGCAGTGCGTTCGCGATCGACAACGCTGGCAACATCACGGTCAACAATCCGTCAGCTCTGGATTTCGAGACGACGCCGACATTCACGCTGACCGTGCGAGCAACCGATGACGCTCCCGTACCGGGAAGCCGCGATGTCACGGTGACGGTCAATCTGACTGACGCAGCGGAAGCCGTAACGATCGATTCGGCTGATTTTGCAGCGGCCAGCGGTCTTGTCACGGTGCGACGCGATGGCACGAAGATTCGCTTTGTGAACACGGGCTCTGGACTCGATATCGCGAGTGCACCGGCTCACGAGTTCGCCAATGTGACGAGCGTGACATTCATCGGCCAGAACGACGCCTCTGACACGCTGACCGTTGACTTTGCAACTGGCAATCCATTGCCGGCTGGTGGCCTGAGCTACGAGGGCGGTTCTGGAGTGGGCAGCGACAGCTTGATTCTGGACGACGGCGGAGTGGTCACCTTTGCGAACGTGACGCACACCTTTACCAGTAGCAGTGCCGGGGCGGTCGACATCGACGGTCAGACGATTTCGTACACAGGTCTGGAGCCGATCGAGGACTATCTCGATGCCGACGCCCGCGTCTTCAACTTCGGAGCGGCAGCTGACGAAGTGGTGATCAGCGACGGTGCGGCTGGTGACGGGGTGTCGATCATCTCCAGCACGGCCAGCAGCGAGACAGTGACGTTTGATTCGTCCGGTTCGTCGGTGACGGTCAACCTTGGCGGCGGCGATGACTCGCTGGTTCCGACGGGACTCGACAGCACCTACGCTGGACAAGTCATCGTTAACGCTGGAGACGGTGCTGACACGGTTGATCTGTCTGCTCTTACGGTGGATGCCACGATCAACGGTGGCAACGGAAACGACACGATTACCGGTGGTTCTGGAAACGACCAGGTCGTTGGTAACGCGGGCGACGACGTTGTCCGGGGCGGAGCCGGCGACGACAACGTGATCGGCGGTGCCGGTCGCGATACTGTCAGCGGCGGTTCCGGCAACAACATGGTGGACGGCAACGGTACCTCGTTCGATGTGCTGCTTGAAGACGTCAGCGGCAACGTTGTCCTCACGGACGGAATGCTCACCTGGGACACGGGATCAAACACGCTGGCCCGGATCGAAGGTGTCGTACTCGTCGGCGGCAGCGGCGCTGACGTCCTCGACGCCACTGCGTTCACGCTGTTCGGTGTCCGTCTGGAAGGCGGCGATGGCGACGACACGATCCGCGGTACGGCACTGAACGATGTGATCTTTGGTGACGGCGGAAACGACCAGGTGACGGCCGGCAGTGGAAACGACATCGTCTTCGGTGGAACCGGCGACGATCTTCTGATCGGTAACGCCGGAGACGACCAGCTGAACGGTGACGATGGCAACGACCGGGTTCTCGGTGGTGCTGGAATCGACACGATGTCCGGCGGCCTTGGCAACGACGATATCGATGGCCAGGGGGCCACTGGCGATGTCCTGCGAGTGACCGCTTCCGGCAGCAACGTCACGGTTTCGGTTGGCGACATTGTTCACGGTGCGGAAATCGATCTGCACAATCGCGTTGAGCGGATCGAGATCACGCTGGACGACTCGGACAACAGATTCGATGGCGGTGCCTACACCGGTCGGCTGTTCGTTTACGCCATGGGCGGCAACGACACGATTCTGGGCGGGCTCGGTGCCGACGTCATCTTCGCCGGAGACGGTGACGATATCGTCGATGGCCGGGAAGGTAACGACATTGTCTACGCCGGATCGGGTGCTGATGCTGTTCGCGGTGGAACGGGAGTCGACCGACTGATCGGCAACGCCGATAACGACACGCTGCTCGGTTCCGACGGCAACGACATTCTCTTTGGTGGAGCCGGACGGGATTCGATTCTCGGCGAAGCTGGCGACGACCTCATCAAGGGCCAGGGCGGTTTCGACAAACTGGCTGGCGGCGGCAACGGGACGACCACGTCAGCGGGTGACGTCATCGTTCCGGGAACCGGCGACACGATCGACGATGCCTTCTCGTTCGACTTCGACGCTCTGTTGATCTGATTCTGACTGGAAACGGTCGCTGCGAGCAGATGCTCGCGGCAGCCGCTGCCGGACAGGGTTGGGCTGACGAGAATGCTGATTGAATATCGAGGCAGTGGGACGATGTTCTGCTGCCTCGTTTTCATTGCGCCTGCAGGTTTGATTTTACTTCTGCAGCCTTCGCAAATCGTCAGGCCACCGTCGTTGACGGCCCGCAGAGTCACGAGACGGCGATCAACGAAGAAAGTGCCATTCCCAAAACTCAGTGACGCAAAACAATCAGGTTGTACGCAGTTCTGGTCCCCGACACACTCGCTGCTGACAAGCACGTAGCTCGTCGCGAATGCTGAATTGCGAAGTCTCGTGATCGTGCTCAGAAATGCTTAACCCGTGACGTCGTACTGGGCGGGCGGCTGTTCTTTTCAAGGCGGTTGCTATACTTCCCGGCTTTCCGAAATTCCTTCTCGGTCGTTGTTCCGCTTTGCTTTGATCACAGGAAGATTCGTCTTGTTTGCTGGTCCGATTTTCAGCCGTGAGGCGTTGACTCAGCCTCGGCAGTTGCGGCATTACCTGGTTCGCTCGGGGTATATCGGGCTGCTGTTCATCCTGATCTGGACGGCGGGGCAGACGACGTTCGGGTATCAGGACGTGCGCGGCAACGGGGCGATGGCGAGCTTCGGGACGCTGACGTTTCAGATTCTCGGCTTCGTGCAGCTCACGCTGGTGCTGTTTTTCTCGCTGCTGTTCACGGCGGGAAGCATTGCTCAGGAGAAGGATCGGCAGACGCTGATTCTGCTGCTGATGACCGACCTGTCTAATCACGAGATCGTGCTCGGCAAACTGTTCGCCAGCCTGTTGCAGGTCGGCACGCTGATTCTGGTCTCGGTACCGGTCTTCGTCTTTCTGCAGTTTCTGGGAGGCATCGCGACGTCGCAGATTCTGTGGCTGTTCTCGCTGTGCGTTGTCACGGCGGCTCTGTCCGGA
The DNA here is from genome assembly GCA_029977045.1 of Planctomycetota bacterium. Taxonomy (GTDB): domain Bacteria; phylum Planctomycetota; class Planctomycetia; order Planctomycetales; family Planctomycetaceae; genus JAPOLP01. Next base: position 1,287 of record JAPOLP010000177.1, on the reverse strand, counting down.
AGCTGGGCGGCGATGGTCGCCTTTAAACGCGAGAAGACGTTTCAGACGCTGGCGACATCGGTGCTGGGCGTCGTGGTCTACATCGGTGTGATCGAGGCTGTGCTGGCCGTTGCCACGCCGCAGTCGGTACTCGCTGATACGGTCGTGATGCTCAGCCCGTTCCGTGCAATCGCCGGAATCATGTCGCCGCTGGCGTCTCCGGAAGTCGGGCCGGCGGGGGGCGTCTCGGCGCTGAGTTCCGTGGTCGCGCTGGGGGTTCTGGCGGCTGCGATGGCAGGCGTTTCAATCAACCGCCTGCGGATCTGGAACCCGTCGCGAGCGGTGTTCATCAAGCCGGAAGAAACGAAGCAGAAGGCCGACGACGGAGCGACTCGCAGCGTCGTTCGGCATCGCCGCATCTGGTCGAACCCGGTGATCTGGCGCGAGATCATGACCCGCGCTTACGGGCGGCGGATCATCTTCATCAAGCTGGCGTTTCTGGTGATCGCGGCGTTCATCTTTTCGCAGTCGATCATGGGCGGCGGCAGTGGCGAGCTGGTGCTTGGGATGCTGTCCGGTCCGGCATTCGCCTTTCTCGGCCTGGTGATTCTCGCGCTGCTGCTGATCAACGCCCAGGCAGTGACGTCGATTACCAGCGAGCGCGACGGCAAGACGCTCGACCTGCTGATCGCGACGGATATCTCGTCGAAGGAGTTCGTGTACGGGAAGCTCGGCGGCGTGCTCTACAACACGAAAGAGCTGATCATCGTACCGCTGCTGCTGGGCATCTGGTTCTCGGCGGAAAACGCGATCTCAAACGAAGACGCGGTTTATCTGTGCGGCGGCTATCTGATCCTCGTCGCGTTCGCGTCGATGCTCGGCCTGCACTCGGGCTTCGGCCATGGGAGTTCCCGGCGGGCGATTGCAAACAGCATGGGCACGATCTTCTTCCTGTTCGTCGGCATCTTCATTCTGATGATCCTGCTGGTCGAGACTCGTGACTCTTTCGCCAGCCAGTTCCAGGCGTTTCTGATCTTCATCCTCGCGGGCGGGCTGGCACTGGTGCAGTCGCTGACACACCACAACCCGTCGCAGGCTCTGCGACTGTCCGGCTTTGCTCTGCCGTTCATCACATTTTACGCGCTGACAACGTTCCTGCTCGGCGGCACTCTTGGAGTGTGTCTGGCCGTGACCGTCGCGTACGGCTTTACGACTCTGGCCATGCTGATCCCGGCAGTCAGCGAGTTTGACGTCGCGCTGGGCCGCAGCACGGTCGACAAAGGCTGATCCCGGTCGCCAGGACGACAT
>JAPOLP010001116.1 GCA_029977045.1 Planctomycetota bacterium | reverse complement strand
TCCCTTTCGCGGTTAGAGAACGAAGATCGAGCGGGCCTTTTACCAGAAGCCTCAAATGACCGGCAACAGCGGTTGGAAGAAGCGGCGCCCTGTGTCAGTCATTGCACGCAGCATTCCGCTGGAAAACGAAAACGGCCACGTCGAGAAACACTCGACGTGGCCGGAATCTGATTAGCATCGATTGAGCTGGCCGGAGGCCAGAATCAGTCGTTTCGCAGAGAGACACCCATTTCGGCGAGCTTCTGACGGATTTCGTTCAGCGACGTCACGCCGAAGTTGCGGATGCCGAGCAGTTCGTCCGGCGTCCGGTTCAGCAGTTCGCCAATCGTTGCCAGGCCAAGGCGGGACACCGCTTTGCGAGCCCGAACGGACAGGTTCAGATCGGAAACCGGGTTGTCGAAGATCGCCCGCTGAGCATCCGAGAGGTCTTCCCGGCGAAGCTGCTGCGGAGTGGCTTTCTTTTCGACGACGTCCTGCCCAACGGTCAGCCCGCGGGATTCCATCATCTCGTTGATTTCCTTCAGCGAGGTTTCGCCGAAGTTCTTGCTCGACATCAGCTCGGGCTCGGTGATCCGCGTCAGATCGCCAAGCGTCGTGATGCCAAGCCGGTCAAGACAGTTCCGCGAACGAGCCGACAGCTCGAAATCGGCGATCGGCGTGCTGAGGACCTGCTCTTCTTCACGCTGCTTACGCATTGCATCTTCGTCGTAGAACATGTCGCCAGCGGCTTCGATGTCCTTCAGATAAAGGTGCGCCCGATCGTGCAGCGGATTGAACTCCAGAACGCGACGGAAGCAGAAAGCGGCTGCGTCGTAACGCTCGGCGTCTTCGTACAGCAGGCCCAGATTCAGCAGCGCTCCGAGATAGAACGGCGGGCGTGACAACGACCGCTCGTAGAGCGAGATCGCTTCCGCGTCGTTGCCGAATGACGCATTCAGAGCCGCCAGTCGAAACAGTGCCGCCGTGTGATGCGGGTCCATGTCGACAGCACGCTCGAAGTACTCGATCGCTCCGTACGTATCACCACGGTCAGACAGAATTCCGCCCATCTGGTACGAGTAGTCAGCTCGCGTCACGGCGTTACGGGCGTTGGCCTTCAGTAGCTCCGCGGCTTCCTCAAGCCGGCCCGCCAGACGAATCGCTCCCGCACGTGCCAGCAAAGCGTTAACGCTGTCGTATCCGTTTTTCTCAGCTGCCGAATAGGCCTCGATTGCGTCATCGAAGCGTTCCAGCGACTGCAGAGCCCGACCGCGGTAGAAGTCGGCGTATGCGTTACCGGAAACCTTCTGCAGAGCGTCAACCGCCGCACGGTGATCGCTCAGCATGTGCAGCGCGATTCCCAGGGCGGTCAGAGCACGATCGTCACCCTGCCCAGACCCGATACGCTCCCTCAGCGTCTGGCACTTCTGACGAACATCGTGAGGGTTGCCCGCGACCGCACGCTGCAACTCTGCAACTTCGGCTGCCCCGAAAGAGCTGCCGTCCAGAAGCACATGGGTCACATCAACCGGCTCGGAAATAATCATCGGCGGGAGTCTCCTCGCACGAAACAGGGCTGAAAACACACGATCGGCGTGCTTCAGACTTTACGGAAAGAGCAACATCGCAGTTCGCCATCCTGCCGGGCCGCGATGAATTCTCAAATGAGGCAGGCAGCGACCGAGCGAACTCGGCCCGCCCAAACCGTTATTCTTCAGGAACGTACGGCAGCAGGGCGATGAAGCGGGCTCGCAGGACAGCCGTGCGCACGGCTCGGTGCCACTTCGCACTCGTCCCGGTGCGGCGTCGCGGCAGGATGCGACCATTGCGGTCGATCAGCGACTTCAGCGTCTTCAGATCCTTGTAGTCGACATAAATCGGGCGAGGAGAATTCTTCGGACCGTCCGGGCAGAACCGGCAGCTCAGCTTCTTCTTCAACCGTGATCGCTTCTTACGACGCTTGCGGACTTCAGCCGTACTCACTCGGCTCATTGTACAGATTCCTTGGTTTCAGTTCTGATCTGATGGGATAGTTCGGGCGAATCACGTCGCTCGCCCGCAGACCATGGCCGCAGCCAAGCCAGCTGGGCCAGAAGCCGATGCACAGCTTCTTCGCAATGGGCGGGGATTATTGGGAGTCGCCGGAAATCTTTCAATGAACCGGGATTAACTGCGGAAGAGACACTGATTCGCCGCACCTGAAGGGCTGGATCCTGCAGAG
>JAPOLP010000854.1 GCA_029977045.1 Planctomycetota bacterium | reverse complement strand
GGACTGTTTCGAAACGTCATTTCTGCCGCTTGCCGACGCAGAGCAAACGATTCGCGAATTTCGCGAAAGCAAAACACCATCGTCAATCGAATAACCTCGTGCGTTGGTGATCGCTCTGAAAACAGCGATCAGAATCTCCGGTCCTGCAGGCAGTGCGTGAGTTCAGGTCGCGAGGGCCTGAGGCCGGTCGCTCGACAGCTCTATCTCAGGCAACGTCCGGGATCGTGTCGACCAGATCGTTGACCAGCTTCTTCAGCGTCTCGTTGGTCAGCAGGATGTCGACTGCGTCGCGACCGGGCTGGCCGGTGTGGCTGCGGTAGCGACGCAGCGAGAAAGTGCCGTCGGTCTGAGCGCTCAGCAGAACCTCGTAGAACTGCGTGCTGCCGGTTGAGGTATCCGGCGGTGTCGATCGGATGAGGACCTCGTTGATCGACGGGTCGACTTCGATCGGGCCGATGAACTCAAGCAGGTAAGTCACTCGCTTTGACAGTGCGACGGCCCATTCGTTGAGCACCTTGACTTCGTGGCCGACCAGTTTTGGAACGTGCAGCGACAGGCACTCGAACGCGCTGCTCAGCGTATCGACCGCGGTGAAATCGATTCGCAGCCGCAGACCTGCCGCGTCGGTCACGTCGACCTGATGATTCGGCGGGCCGGAGAATCCCGCGAGGCGGGCCAGTTCACTGCTGAGGTGGGCGGACAGGTCCATATCAGAACTCCTGCCGAAGGACTCTGCCTTCGGCGGACGGAAGCCGATTGATCGCGGCCCGGTGAAACTCACGCGTTTCAGCCATCCAGCATGTCGAGGTCCCGGAAGCAGAGTCAAAGCCGTTCTTTACCATTGGACATCGACGCGGACGGACGCGAATGAGAACTGAATCCGGCAACTTTTCCCGACGGACTGCGAATTCGGCTCAAGCCTGAGCGACAACGCACAGAGCTGCCAACGTCAGGCGGCGACGGAACTGCTCTTCATCTCGTGATTCGTGCCGTCGAATGACAGGATCGTCGGCTTGTCCTCGAAGACCGTCCTGATATGCACGGGCCGGCCCCACAGCCGACCGAGATTCGTCAGCGTGTCGCGCGCGTAATCGAGCTTCAGCGGCATTCCCTGGAACTGGTGCGAAAGCAGCAGTTCGCCGCGATTGCGGTAGTTGCCGTCGACAACGCGGATCACTGGCCGACCATGATTCGTCAGGCTGCCCAGGAGCTGTTGCTTCACCTTCTCGAACTCGCGCGACGCGATCTCGAAGTTATCGTTCGCTTCGTTGTACGCGAACATGAACATCTTGTGCTTCTGGCAGAACTCGGCGGTGAGAAACGTATCGATGAACGTTACGTCGTTGTGGATGCGGCGCACCTCGAAGATTTTCTCGCGGCCCAGACCGAGCTGCCTGTCCCAGGTTTCTTTGGCGCGCAGATCGTCGCACTGTTCCCAGTCCGAACCGAACTGGCCCTTGTTCCAGCGTTCTTCGATGTCTCGAAACAGCTCGATGCCGATTTTGTACGGGTTCAGCCGCTGCGGGCTCATCGCCATCGTGCCGCTGTGATGGTCGGCGTAGTCAATGACCTCGGCGTCTGTCAGGCCGTACTTTGTCATGATGGTCGAGTGCCAGTAGCTGGCCCAGCCTTCGTTCATGATCTTCGTCTGGCCTTGCGGAGCGAAGTAGTAAGCCTCGTCACGCACGATTTGCAGGATGTCATGCTGCCACGGTTTCAGCGGCGCGTGTTCGAGCAGAAACAGCAGGACGTCGCGCTCCGGACGTTCCGGGAACGACCGAGCCGCCTCGCGACGTTCCTGTTCCTTACGCTTCTCTTCCGCCTGCCGCCGCAGTACTTCCGGCGGGTTGATGAACTTGTCCATGTAGCCTTTGGCCTCGAAGCGGCCATTTGATGGCTTGTCCTCGTCGTCCTGTCTTTTCTCCAGCGAACCTTTCTCTCGCTTCGGAGCATCGTGCCGTTTGACGTGTGGAAGATGCGGATCGATCAGGTCTTCGAGCGACAGGCAGGCGTCGATGAATTCCTCGACGGCTTCGTACCCGTACCGATCGATGTACCGGTTCACTCGCGACGCGTGATTCGCCATCTGGTCGAGCATCCGGCGATTCGTCGGCGCGAACCAGGCGTTGTTCTTGAAGAAGTCGCAGTGCCCGAAAACGTGCGCGATGACCAGCTTCTGATCGCCGATCCCATTCGTGTTGAGCAGGTACGCGTAGCACGGGTCGGTGTTGATCACCATCTCGTAGATCTTCTGCAGACCGTACGAGTAGCCCTTCATCAGCTCGTCGTACTGAGCACCGAAACGCCAGTGCGGGTACCGGATCGGAAACCCGGTGTACGCGGCGAACATGCTCAGCTCTTCGTAGTCGACGTACTCGAAGATCGTCTCGAAGAAGTCGAGCCCCTCGTCGCTGGCCCGACGCTCCATGTCTTCCTGAATCTTCGCGATGTGGGCCGGCAACGGCCGATGGACACTGATCGCCATGCTGCCCCCTATTTGCCTTTACCAAGAAACTGTCGAATCGACTCGTAAATGCCGTCCTTGCTCGCGATCTCCGAGAGCACCAGGTTTTCGTACTCGTCGGTCAGACGCCGCAGTTCGCGGATGAAATCGCCCGAGCCATACGGGCTTTCAACCTGCCCGTAACAGTACAGATTGCAGTGCGCGATGATTTCGTCGGTCAGGATGCTCAGGCAGTCCTTGTTGTCCTCGCCCCAGTTGTCGCCGTCGGAAAACTGGAAGCAGTAGATGTTCCATTCGGACGGCGGGAACTCGCTGGCGATGACGTCACGGCAGACCTTGTACGCTGCCGAGATCCGCGTGCCGCCGCTTTCCCGCGTTGTGTAGAACGTTTCTTCGTCGACGACTTTCGCCACGGCGTCGTGAATGATGTACCGCCGCTCGACGCCGTCGTACTGCTTCCGCAGCCAGGTATCGATCCAGAACGCTTCGGTTCGGACGATCTCTTTCTGCTCGTCCATCATCGAGCCTGAGACGTCCATGATGTAGATCAGCGCCGCGTTGGCTGTTGGCTCAGTGACTGACTTCCAGGATCGATACTGAAAGTCCTCGCGGCTCGGGATGATGACCGGGTTGTCGGGCCGGTAATCGTTCGAGGCGATCGAGCGTTTGAGCGCCCGCTTGTAAGTCCGCTTCACGTGCCGCAGCGAATCCGGCCCGGTCTGAGCGATGCTGGTGTAGCGGTCCTTGACGCTCTTGACCGAGTCCGTGCCCTTAGGCTCGATGTTCGGCAGTTCGAGTTCCTCGCCGAGCATGTCGGCGAGTTCTTCGAGCGTCATCTCGACTTCACGGTAGTGC
>JAPOLP010000455.1 GCA_029977045.1 Planctomycetota bacterium | reverse complement strand
CTTCGTGATGAAATGTTTCGGCAGCGGACGTTCTTCGTTTGCGACTTTGCCGAGTTCGATCGTCCCGTACGAGCTTGCGTACGGTGCGCCTTGTTTGGACGTGCGTTTGATCGTCACCATCACGCCGCTGGTACCTGATTCCGCGAGACGGACAGCTTCCAGGCCGCAGCCGAAAGCTTCGTCGATATCGAGTTTGACGGCGCGGTCCGCGGCGCACATCTGAAGTGACTCGGTGACCTGAAACTCGCCCCGCCAGCCGAATTCGTCAGCGATCATCCGATGGAGCATCATCGCCGCACTGGTGCCGCCCATCGCGCCGAATTCGACGTTACCGAAGCGGTCCCGGGTTTCTGACGCGCTGACTGGCGAGCCGTCGGCGTTTGTGATGCCTTCGCCACAGACGATTGAGCAGAAGCCGTACTTCTTCTGCGCTGTCTCAACGCCGGACAGGAACGCACTGCGATTAAAGGGAACTTCCGGCATCAGGATGATGTGCGGAGGGTCGGCGGGCTTCCTCTTAGCGCAGGCTGCAGCCGCTGGCAGCCACCCGGCACTGCGACCGACCGTCTGGAAGATGACGTACTGGTCGACTCGCTGCATATCGCGAGCGAGGAGCCCACCTTGTTGGATACTCTGGGCGACGTAGCGGGCGGCGCTAGGGTATCCAGGGGTGTGGTCCGTCCCGAACAAGTCGTTGTCGACCGTCTTGGAGATGCCAACTCCGATCATTTCGTAACCGGCGTCGCCTGCGTACTCGACGACGCGATGAATCGTGTCCATCGTGTCGTTGCCGCCGATCATGAAGAAGTAGCGGATGTCGAACTTCTTCAGCATCTTGAGAATTGGCTCAAAGTGTTCTTCCTTGAGTTTCAGCCGGCTGGAGCCCAGTGCGCTGCTCGGCGTGAGCTGCAGTTGCCGCAGAGCAGGCCGGTCGTAATCGCCAAGCTCCAGCAGATGTCCGCCGAGAACGCCTTCGATGGCAAACCGCATTCCGAGAACGCGGTTGATCTGACGTGACTTTTTCGCCGCCGTGATGACGCCGGCCAGCGACGAGTTGATCACGGACGTCGGTCCGCCTGACTGGCCGATGAGAGCGTTTCCATTGAGCATTTGCGAATCCTGAGTTGTGAATCGTTGATCGAGCGACTGATAAACAACACGCCTCGCAACCGTGATGGTTCGAGGCGTGATCGTGATCGATAGAGTGTTCGATGGCGGACTGGCCGGTCAGACGGCAGTGTTGTCTTCCACTGGCGAGTCTGAGGAGGGAATCGCGTCGTCTGTCAGACCGTTTTCTGCCAGCGATGCCGACTCTCGGCGGCTCACTGCGACCAGCTTGGCAGCCATGCCGCCGACCATCGTGCCAGGCACGGCCAGCATGAAGAGGATGCTGTACATGTAGGCTCGCGGCTTGGCGTCGTCTTCTTCGTTGGCTGCTTTGCACATCGGGCAGGCCGATGCCTGCTGAACGCTGTCGCTGACAAAGCTGGCACAAAATGCGACGGCGGCAATCAGCAGCCAGCGAGTGATTCGATTGTTGTTCTTCATGAGTCTGCTCCTGTCGGCAGATGATAGAGCATCAGATAGATGACGACACCAGTAATCGACACGTAAAGCCAGATGGGAAAAGTCAGTTTTGCGATTCGGCGATGCCGCTCCCAGTCAGCTTTCAGACCACGCACGATCGTGATGATTGCCAGCACCGGCACGACAGCCGCCAGAACGACGTGACTGATCAGAATCGCCAGATAGAGGAACCGGATGGCTCCCGTCCCGGAAAACGCCTTACCGTGCTCGCCAGTGTAGTGGTGCAGGCCCTGATGGTACGTTAGGTAACAACCCAGAAAGATGACTGAGACCGCGAACGCTCCCAGCATGACATTGCGATGAGCGGTCTTTTGTCCCGCTTTCACCAGCCAGAGGCCGAGGATCAGCAGCAGCGTCGACAGGCCATTCAACGAGGCGTTGACTGCCGGCAGAGCGGCCAGCCAGCCGGGCAGTTCAGTAGCGTCCGCGAGCATCATTCGCCCCCTTCCGTCGTGTCGGCAGGCTCGGAGGGTGATGGACTCTCGGATTCTGTGGACTCGTTGCTGGTGGATGCGGTCGGTGTTGCCTCAAGGAGTTGGTCCAGGTCGCGACGCAGCAGTGCCATGTCCTCGTCCTTGACCGAGTTGTACTTCCCGACGACTCGCCCGGTTGCGTCGACGAGGCACAGGTTGGTCGTGTGGATGATCTCGAAACCAGGTTGAGGATTCTCGTCCTCCAGCACGGGCATCAGAAGGCTGCCATTGATGAGTCCGTAAAGATCGTCGCGTTCGCCCGTAAGAAAGAACCACTGTTCCGGGTCGGCTTGATAGAAGTCGGCATATTTGGCGAGGACCTCGGGGGTGTCCCGTTTTGGATCAACAGTGAACGTGACAATGTTGACCGGTTTGTCGTCGTAACGTTTCTGGATTGCCTGCATCGCCAGGCTGACCTTGGGACAGGGGCCGGCACACGCCGTGAAGATGAATCCAGTCACCCAGGGTTTGCCAAGCAGGTCGTTTTTCGTAATCGTCTCACCGCTGCGATCAGTGAACGAGAAATCGGCGACACCTGAATCAGGCCACGTCAGCTTGACTTCGATCTCCTTCGGTCGGCCATTCTCGTCGTAAAGTTCGCTGAAGGCTTCGTCGTCATCAGATGTGCCATCGATCGTTGCGCCAGTTTCGGTGTCGACCGCGTCTGCCGAAGCAACTTCCCCGTTAAGGTTTGTCGTCGGGGAAGTGGGTTCATCCGTAGCAGTCCGCTGCTGCCAGACTCGAAATAGCGAGACGAAGACCGCGCCCCACAGGACGAGGCCGATCAGAAACCAACCCGCTCGAATTGCTCCGTGACGGTTATCCATGACGCACTTTACTTTCGCTTCCGGGCCGCTCGCGACGACTTGCGGGACACCGTTTGACGTGACACCGAAATTGAACCGGTGAGTGTCACCGCAGCAAACAACAGGGTTGCCGCGAGACACAGCCCGAGTGACGGCAATGCCCCGGATACAGGCAGAGGAAACTCTCCTGAATACATCAAGCGGCGGATGCCCGCTACCCCGTAGGTCAGCGGATTCAGCCGAATCACCCACGCCAGGAATCCAGTTTCTCCCGCCGGGAAAAATGCTCCGGAGACCAGCCACATGGGCATCAGGAAGACGCTCATGACCGCGTGAAATCCCTGAACCGAATCAAGTTTCCACGCCATGATGAACCCCAGTCCCGTCAGGCTGAACGCGACTGCGGTCATGAAGAACATCAGCAGAGCGGCGTTGACGAATCCGGGTGCAGTCGACATCGGGGGGGCGAGTCCCAGTGCCGCCATGGCGTGGCCGATCAGCAGGAACACCACCGCCTGCAGGAGCGCCAACAGGGTGCCTCCGAGCAGTTTGCCGACGACCAGTCCCCAGCGGGGGAGCGGCGAGACGAGCACGCCCTGAAGGAATCCCTCGTGCCGGTCTTCGATGATCGAGATCGATGAGAAGATCGCCGTGAACATCAGAATGAGCACGGCGATGCCAGGGAAGAAGTACTCCTGGTAGCTCATTTCTCCGGTCGCCCAGTCCGGGGCCTTGAACGAGCCATGCAGGCCGGCGCCGAACAGAACCCAGAACATGACAGGCTGTGCGAGCGCGCCAGCAAACCGCGATCGCTGGCGAACAAAACGCACCATTTCGCGGCGAGTCAACGTCCAGATTCCCAGCCACGCTGCAGGAGCACGGCGACTGGATGGTGGTGCCTCTGAATGGAATAGCTCGGTGTGAGCCATCATTCGTCTCCCGCCAGACGGTGGCCGGTGCGGGCGAGGAAGACGTCCTCCAGTGTCGCCTTGCCGAGCGAAATGGTTTTGAACTCGCCAGAGAAGCTACTGACCAGGTCGTGTAGCAGTTCCTGACAGTCGGCCTGCTGAATCCGCAGTAACTCGCCGGTACGACGAACATCGACCTGAGTTGCTTCCTGAATCCGTAGCCTCAGCTCTTCCGGCTGATCGGCGACGATCGAAATCGTCTCGCCCGGAATCTCACCGCGCAGCGCAGACGGACTGCCGCTGGCGACAATCTTTCCGCCATCCAGCAGGGCGAGCGAGTCGCATCGCTCAGCTTCTTCCATCAAATGCGTCGCCACGACAATTGTCGTACCGCGATCGGCTCGAAGTTCCTCCAGACATTGCCACAGGTCGTGGCGAGCGCCAGGGTCAAGGCCGTTGGAAGGCTCGTCGAGTAGCAGCAGTTGCGGGTCGTGCAACAGGCACTTGGCGAGTTCCACACGCCGCTTCAGGCCGCCAGACAGCGTATCAACGACGTCGTGGCAGCGGTCAGCAACTCGAAACTGTTCCAGAAGTTTCTGAGACCGCTCAGCAAGCTCGCGACCGCCGAGTCCATACAAGTGGCCCTGATGAGTGAGGTTTTCCTGTACCGTCAGCCGGCGATCGAGAGCTGGGGCCTGAAACGTCACGCCGATTCTTTGCCGGTAGGTCGTTGCACTTGTCCGCAGGTCAAAGCCGAGTGCCTCGACGTTGCCGCTTTGAATCGGCAGCAGGGAACTCAGAATGCTGAACAGTGTTGTTTTGCCGCCACCGTTAGGGCCCAGGAAGCCAGTGATCGCACCCGATATGATCTCGCAATTCACACGGTCCAACGCGGCTCGCTCACCGTAATGGTGCGAGATGTTCTGGATCGTGATTGCAATGGTCGACGTCATGACTTTGTAAACAGTGTGGGGTTGTGCGACTCAAAACCGATGCGTGCTTTGACGACCGACGAAGCCGGGAAGACCCGACAGATGGTGGCGTTTAGAAATGCCAAAGAGCCCGGCTTCCAGGGAAGCCGGGCTCCGGTTGAGTCTACTGGTCTGCGACCGAGGTTGAACTCAGTGGGCAGCTTCGCCGCCGTGGCCGCTGCCAATGTCAGAGCCATCAAACGCGTGAGCGTCGATTGGCGACTGAGGAACATCAATGTCGTAGTAGTGCACGCCGACGTCCGGCAGCAGTGCCAGCGGAAGGCCGATTGCCAGAATCGTCGTTGGTGCCAGAAGGATGTACTTCCAGGCTCGCTCGAACTTCAGATGCATGAAGTAGAGCAGCACGCAGGTTGCTTTCATGACGGCGATCGCGAGCACGACGACGGCCAGAACCAGATTGCTCGGCATCAGGCTTTTGGATTCGTCAGCAATCCACGACAGGGCAGTGAAGCCACAGAGCAGCACGAAGATGAACTTGTACGGCGGGTGTGAGTGAACTTCGTGATTGTCAGACATAACTCTCAGTCTCCATGGCTTTCATACGAAAGCCGGACAGTCAGTGCGGTCCCGATTGCGTGGCTAGAACTGCACGATGTAGATGAGTGGGAAGAGGAAAATCCAGACGAT
>JAPOLP010001080.1 GCA_029977045.1 Planctomycetota bacterium | reverse complement strand
GGAGCCGTGTTCAAGCGGCTGTAGGCGTGTCAGCATCGAGGTAGCGGAAGAGCGCAAGCCCTCCGGTGTCTGCATTGGCGAGCGTCTGGGCGTGAGGGCTTGCGCCCTGCCGCTATCTTGAATCGCCTTCAGAACAACGTCTTCCGCTTTCCACCCGCCGGCCAGTGGCGCATCGCGTCGGCTGGAAACGGTCGCAGCACTTCTTCGAGCGGCGGTCGCTCAACAATGTCCGGGCTCAGCCAGCGAGCCCGGCTGTCTTCGTCGTCGAGGATTACCGGCATCCGTTTCTTCGGGTGGTACTGCTCGACAAGTTCGTTGGCCTCGGTTGTCACGATCGTGCAGGACTGCAGTTCGTCTCCTGTCTCCGGATCCATCCAGCACTCCCAGAGGCCGGCGAATGTCGACAGCTCGCGGTCTTCCAGTGCGAAGTACTCGTCGTGCTCGAAGAACTCGGTCCACGGGATCAGGCAGCGGCGCGACTTGAAGGCCGCTCGGAACGTCGGCTTCTCGTGAATCGTCTCGCCGCGAGCGTTGAACGTCATTCGCTGAAAACGGCCAGGCGACGTGTGCTTCGCTGACGGCTTCCACCAGAACGGCAGCAGCCCCCAGTTGCACAGGGCGATCTCACGCTCTCCGTCACCATCGAGCCGCACGACAGGGATGTCCGCCAGCGGAAACAGGTCCTTCTGCGTCAGGAATTCGACACGCACCTGCGGAACGGCGAGAGCCTCGGCAACGTCCTTCAGGTTTGCCTTCTGATTAAAGCGGTGGCACACGGGGGACTTTCTGAGAGCGAACTTCAGGTAAACCGGTGCGTCGACTCGATTGCACGACCGGGCGAGGTGCCTCGATCATAGCCGGGCGTCAGCCGAACGGCCTGCAAGAGGAACTGCTCATCCGTCATCGGTCGGCGAAACATCGACCGCCCATTGAAAAGGACGACCACATGCCCATCCATCTGCCGAACCAGACTCGTCGACAGTTTCTGACGACTGTGGGAGCGACCGTTATTGCGGGATCCTCAGGAGTCCGCGCTGGCGCCGCTCCAGTCGAGGACGATCTCGTTTACCTGCTCAACGATACGCACATTGGCGAGAAGCATCCGCCGGAGTCGCCCGTGCCGACTCACCTGCGGCTTGCAGTGACGGAACTGGTCGAGCGTGCCTCGAAGCCGGCGTGTGTGCTGATCAATGGGGACCTCGCCCTGAAGGACGGCCAGCCGGGCGACTATCAGCATCTCGGGCAGTTGATCGCTCCGCTGGCCAAAGCCGGCGTCGACCTGCACCTGACGCTGGGCAATCACGATCATCGCGAGACGTTCTACGATGTCCTGAAAGATCAGCGACCGGATGCTCCGCCGGTCGAATCGCGGCACATCTTGGTCGTACAGACTCGGCACGCAAACTTCTTCCTGCTGGATTCGCTGCAGAAGACGATGGTGACTCAGGGCACGATTGGTCCCGAGCAGCGAGGTTGGCTCGCCGCGGCTCTCGATCGCCACGCCGACAAACCGGCGATCATCGTCGCACACCACAACCCACGACTCGGCGGCGATCCGCTGCACTTTCCGGGCGGTCTGATCGACTCGGAAGAACTCTGGGAACTGCTGGCTTCGCGACAGCACGTGAAAGCCTACATCCACGGCCACATTCACGACCGATCGCTGGCCAGACACCGCGGCATCCACATCATCAATACGCCAGCGACGTCGTACGTCGCCGACAAAACGAAGTCGACCACCGGCTGGACACTGGCTCGGCTCTCACCCACAGGCGTGACGCTGACAACGCGCACAACCGACGCGGCGCATCCCTGGAACGGCCAGTCGCAGACACTCACCTGGCGATAAGCCATTGCCGGAGCACTCTCCCCGTGATTCACATTGCCCGCCTGCTGCTGTCGATCGCCCTGGTGGCCACGCTTGCCGAACCTGCCCAGGCACTGGAACACATTCGCGTCAGCGATGACGGCTCGCATTTCGTGCGGGCCACGTCGGGAGATCGCTTTGTCGTCTGGGGCGTCAACTACGACCATGACGGCGATGGCCGGCTGCTCGACGAGTACTGGATCGACGAATGGGACACCGTTGTCGAAGACTTTCGCGAGATCAAATCGCTCGGCGCGAACTGCGTCCGCATCCACCTGCAGGTCGGCAAGTTCCTCGACGCTCCTTGCCAGCCGTCGGCTGAGGCGCTGACTCAATTGAAGAAGCTCGTCCGGCTGGCCGAGGAAACCGGGCTGTATCTCGATGTGACCGGACTGGCCTGCTACCACAAAGCCAACGTGCCGGACTGGTTCGACGCTCTCGACGAGTCACAGCGCTGGGCAGCGCAGGCCGTCTTCTGGAAAGCGATCGCCGAGACCTGCAGCGGCAGCCCGGCGAT
>JAPOLP010000071.1 GCA_029977045.1 Planctomycetota bacterium | reverse complement strand
CCATTCCGGCTCTACAAACGCTGGGTCCACGAAGGCGGCATCGCCACGCCCCTGATCGCTCACTGGCCGAACGTTATCCGCGACGGCGGTCGCCTGACCAGCCAGCCCGGCCACGTCGTCGACATTATGGCCACACTGTGCGACATCGCCGGAGCCGACTACCCGACCGCACGCAACGGCCAGCCCGTCAAAGCTCTGCGCGGTGAAAGCCTGCTGTCGACGTTCCGCAACCCGGACGAAACCCGCTCACGCACGCTGTTCTGGGAACACGAAAAGCACGCCGCAATCCGAGACGGCGACTGGAAGCTCGTTACGAAGAACGTCTCCGACCCCGCCGCCTGGGAGCTGTACGACCTGAGTCGCGACCGCGTCGAATTCAACAACCTCGCCGCCGACAAACCGGACCTCGTCACCAGCCTGAGCAACCGCTGGACTGCGTGGGCGACCGAGTCCAACGCCCTGCCGCTGTTTGCTGATCGGAAGAAGCCGAAGAAGTAGGCCCCCTCTCCACTCGTCGAGGTCACTTGTCGGAACCTTCCTCGACGCGGCTCAAACGGAAGCGGTACGGCATCGGACGCGCCACCGTCCGCTGGAGTTCTCGCAGTTGATTATCAATTGCTTCGACCTGTTCGGCGATGGCTGGCCGATTGTCGCTGCCCAGCATGTTTTTGCCCCACATCAGCTCGGAGTTGGCCAGATGGCTGCGGGCTTCGGTCAGTGATCGCAGCGACGTGGCCTGAGCATCCCACGGACCGCCAGGTTCCCAGCCGTTGGTGGTCGAGGACGAGATGTTGACGCCGTCCGTCAGTTGGCTGGCCGAATAGTGCCCGACGCCTCGGCCATCGACGGTCAGCAGGTATTTGCCGGCAGGTAGATTCCGTACGGCCAGCTCGTAGCGGTTCAGTTCAGAGTGGACCGGCACGAAGCGGAAGTTGAGTGCCCAGAACAATCCGAAGTTGATCGGCAGTCCCTGGTCGAGCCGCGTGAATTCGAAGGTTCCATCGCCGGGTTTCGCTACATCGCTGATCTGACAGCGGGCCGTTTCGACGGTGGTGGCAGACTCGAAGTCGATCGTTGCCGACGAGACGTCCTGCGGAGCGCGCAGGCCCTTGAGAATCGTAAACGCCATCGCGAGCTGACCGAGTTCGTTGAGATGAACTCCGTCGGGTGCGTGCATTGTCGTCGGCTTGTCTTCCTTCTTGATCCGTTCGTTTTCGGCAAGGACGCGTCGCAGGATTTCACGCATTCCGCGCTGCACGTCGATCGATTCTCCGCCGAGGTCCCTTGCGAGTTTCATCCCCTGGTCGCACATCGTCTGCAGCGGAGCAGTTTCCGACTTGTCGGGATCGCCTGCCGTGACCGCCGCCGAGCAGACAAAAACTCGCACGTTCCGTTCGCGACACTGCGTCACGATCGAACGAATGCCGTCGAGGTACTTCTGCTGATGCTCGTCGTCCGCGAGCACGCCCCAGCCAATGTCGTTCGTGCCGAACGCCACCGTGACGACCGTCGCGCCGCGTGAGAAGACATCCCGCTCCAGCCGCGCCGCTCCACCAGCTGCGGTGTCGCCACCCCAGCCAGCGTTAAAGAACTTCACTCGCCGCTCGGGAAACCGTAGCAGCGTGTAGTTCTCGATGATCTCCCCGTACGTCCGCGCGGCCGTGATGCTGTCGCCAAGAAACACGACTGTGTCGCCGTCCTTCAGAGCAAAGTCATCGGCGGCGGTTGCGATCAGCGGAAACAGGAGTGCGACCAAAGCCGAAAGCACACGAATCATGGAACGAAACTCCGGAACGCGGGGACATAACATAGTTGCAGGGAAATCAACGCAGTCTCTTAACGCTGCTTCTGCCACAGCGACGCCAGCCGGACATCCTGACGCTTCACGTCGGTGACGATCGCCCAGCCTTCGCTTCTGAGGCGTTCTTCGCTGGGGGCATCTGCGAGGCGGTGGAAGACGAGGAGCCAGGGGCCTCGGGGGGCGGTGTTGTAGGGCTTCAGGTGGAGCTGGGCGCGCTCGATGACCGGAAGCTGATACAGCTCGGTGAGCTGGTACGGGTGCATCAGCGGGGCGAATTCGACGAGCGCTCCAGGCGGCAGTTCGTCGGCGATCTCGTCAAGCAGTGAGCGCGAGATGGCGTCGCCCCAGTAGCTGGCTTCAAAGCCGAGTCGTGCAGCGCCGGCGCTGCCGCCGACTGCGGCTGAGTAGTAGCTCAGGTGGTACGGGTACAGCCAGACGAGGCCGACAGCGTTGCTCGCCAGAAACGCAGCCGTCCAGACGGTCGGCTTCTTTACTTTGCGGGACAGCCAGGCGTGCAGTTTCTGCGTGCCCAGTCCTGCGAGGATTGCCCAGCCGGGAAACGCGACGAGAAACAGTCGCACGCCGTCGTAAACCGCGACTCCGGGCAGGCTGAACAGGACCAGCGGGGCAAGGACCGAGCCAACGATCAGCAGCAGTTCGCGACGCCGGTCGTTTTGCCGCAGTTCGCCGCAGCCGAGCAGCCCGGCCAGGAAGATGCCGATCGGAACCGTCGCGACGAAGCAGACCCACGGGTAATGCCACGGCACGTCGCGATCGACGAAACGCTCGCCGAAATACCAGACGTGCAGAACGGTGCGGTCTGTCGTTCGCGCGAAGTAGTCGACGACGTTCCCCGGCGCGTCGAGCCACAGCCAGGGCCAGCCGACGCCAAAAGTCACTGCGGCTGTGACGCCACAGATCAGCAGCGGAAGCAGCGAGCGGACCCGCCAGAAAAAAATTGTCCAGACGACAACCAGCGGCGGCAAAATGACGGCTTGAATCTTCGTCAGCAGAGCCAGGCCCAGCAGGACGCCAGTCAGAGCGGCAGCTTTCTTTGCCGGCCCGGCTTTACTCCAGAGCGACGCGGTTGTTAGCAGAGCCAACGTCCAGAACAGGTTCATGATGGTTTCGAGCGCCGCGAAGTGCGCGTGTCCGAAGACGCGCGGCAGCAGCACGAAACAGAGCGCTGCGGACGTTCCGGCGAGCTGGCCCCAGCGGCGTGCGGTGAAGACTCCGATCAATAGAACGGTCAGAGCGAACGCGACTGCCGAGCCGACTCGCGCGCTGACAATCGCGAAGTGGACCGGCAGCGTGTCGGCGTATGACGAGAGCTTTGCCGGAGCGTACGACTCGACGAGATCGTGAGCGATTCCCAGCCACAACCTGCCCAGTGGCGGGTGATCCGGGTTGTAGCCTTTCGCCCCGAAGACCTCGCTGGCGCTGTCGGGATGCAACAGTCCGACTCCGTAGTCAGCCACGCTGCGAGACAAGTAAACGCCCATCTGCACGTTGAAGGATTCGTCGAGCGTCAGGCCGGGGCCTTCGGGCAGCGAAGGTCGGCAGTCAGCCGGGTCGAGCGTCGCCAGAACAGCGACCAGCGCGAGCGCCGCGACAATCGACGGCCCGATCAACGCACGCGGTAGCGAGAGCACCAGTTTCGGCACTCGATTCGCTGATCGTTTGGGAGAAGCGTCGGACGGCACGTTGCTGGCTCAGTCTAAGGTCGTTCGGGTGGGCAGAGTTTCGCCGCGTGACGCAAGTTCGACACTCGGAGAGGCTGCGTCAAAGCCGAAGGAGTTCGAGAGGGTACGTCCGCGTGTTTGCAACACTTCCAGGCGGTACAATCCGGCACTCGTGCGTGCGAAACCGGTTCGGGGGACAACTGTGAAAAACGTGCTGACTCTGATCCTCGCCGGTGGCAAGGGCACGCGGCTCGAACCGCTGACTCGCGAACGAGCCAAGCCCGCCGTGCCGTTCGGCGGAGCGTACCGCATCATCGACTTTACGCTGTCGAACTGCCTGAACTCGGACCTGCGACGCATTCTGGTCATGACGCAGTACCGGGCGGCGAGTCTCGACCGACACATCCGGCTCGGCTGGAATTTCCTGCACCGGGAACTCGACGAGTTCATCGACATCCTGCCGCCGCAGCAACGCATCGACGATCAGTGGTACCGCGGAACCGCCGACGCCGTCTACCAGAACATCTACACCATCGAGCAGCACGAAGCCGATTACATCGTGATCCTCTCGGGTGATAACATCTACAAGATGGATTACTCGGAGATGATCCGGGCGCACATCGACGCGAATGCCACCGCGACGATCGCCTGCTTGCCGGTCGAACTGAAGTACTCGGACCAGTTCGGAGCGATTCAGTGTGACGGCGAGATGCGGATCACTGGCTTTCAGGAGAAGCCGCCGCAGGCCGAGCCGATGCCCGATGACCCGGAGCGCTTCCTCGCGTCGATGGGCATCTACGTCTTCAATCGTGACTTCCTGCTCGACCGGCTGTGCTCCGACGCGACTGACCGTGACAGCTCGCACGACTTCGGTAAGAACATCATTCCGTCGATGATCGACACCGAGTATGTGCTGGCTTATCCGTTCCGCGATCGGAATACGAAGGCGACGAACTACTGGCGCGACGTCGGCACGCTCGACGCCTACTACGAAGCAAACATGGATCTGGTCGAGGTCTCGCCGGAACTCGATCTGTATGACCGATCGTGGACCATCAATTCCTTCCACCCATCGCTGCCGCCGCCGAAGACCGTCTTCGCCGACGTGACCGGCGACCGGCCGCGAGCAGGCCGGGCACTCGACAGCGTGCTCTGTCCGGGCGCGATCATTTCTGGTGGCCTGGTTGAGCACTCGATCGTCGGCTTCAACGTTCGCGTCAACAGCTGGGCCGAGGTTCGCGACTCGATCCTGTTCAGCGGGGTTGAGGTCGGGCGTCACGCGAAGATCCGGCGGGCGATCATCGACAAGAACGTTCGCGTGCCTGAGGGCATCGAGATCGGTTTTGATCACGAAAAGGATCGAGCGAACGGCTTGACCGTGACTAAGTCGGGCATCGTCGCCGTGCCGATGGACGCGTTCACGGACTTCCTGTAAAGAGCGTCTGCGAGCCGGGATGAACCGGCTGACGACGGCACTCCAACAGGATACGGACTCGACGAATGCCCGAAACACGCCAGGAAATTCTGACTCGACTTCGCAGCCTCATCGACCAGGGAAAGCCGATCGTCGGCGGCGGCGCCGGGACGGGGATCAGCGCCAAGTTTGAAGAGGCCGGCGGCATCGATCTGATCGTGATCTACAACTCGGGCCGCTACCGCATGGCAGGCCGAGGCTCGCTGTCCGGGATGATGCCCTACGGCGACGCGAACGCGATCGTCATGGACATGGCCAGCGAAGTGCTGACGATCGTTGAGCGAACTCCGGTGCTCGCAGGTGTGTGCGCCAGCGATCCGTTTCGTCAGATGAGCTGGTTCCTGCGACAGGTGCAGGACATCGGATTCGCTGGCGTGCAGAACTTCCCAACGGTCGGCCTGATTGACGGCAACTTTCGAGCGAACCTCGAAGAAACCGGCATGGGCTACGGAACCGAGGTCGAACTGATCCGGCTCGCTCACGAGATGGATCTGCTCACGACTCCGTACGCCTTCAATCCAACCGAAGCCGAACAGATGGCCGCCGCCGGAGCCGACATCGTTGTCGCTCACATGGGCCTCACAACGAAGGGGTCGATCGGTGCCCACACCGCAAAGACGCTCGACGATTCCGTTCGCGAAGTACAGGCAATCGCGGATGCTGCTCGCGGAGTGCGCGGCGACGTCATTGTCCTCTGCCACGGCGGCCCGATCGCCATGCCCGACGACGCCGAGTACATCCTGCGTCGCACGCAAAACGTGCATGGCTTTTACGGGGCGTCATCCATGGAACGTCTGCCGGTTGAAATCGCGCTGACTGAGCAGGTTCAGGAGTTCAAAGCGATCTCGTTTAAGTAGCGGTAGCGCCTCGCGAGCGTCTCGATCGACAACGGTTGCTTTGCGGGGGCAGCTCTATGAGAGACCAGGGCAACGTCCTGAGAGCCCAGGCCGTTAAAGCGGGAAGCCCTGCAAGGGCGGCACTACTCCGAACGTAATGGACGATTCGGGCCGCCCTTTCAGGGCTCGTTTAGTTTGTTGATCCTGGATACCCAGGGCGTTGCCCTGGGCTGACATCGTGCCGTCCCTTCGGGACTGAAACGTCAGCACGTCTATCACACAGCAACAGCGGCGACATACCTGCCAGCGAGCGATCAAGGCTTTCGCTTGCGGCGGGTGCTCTTCTTTTTTGAACTTGCTTTGCGGCGTGAGCCGTTGGCGCTGCGGTTGCGGCGGCCACTTGCGGTTTTGTCGGACTCTCGACGATCCGTGGATTTGCGTTCCGCTCGACGGCGGCTTTTCTGCTGTGGGCCTTTGACGAGTTCCCAATTCAGGGCTCGCTCGTCGGGGTCGATCGTTGCGACTCGGACCTGCAGCTTTTCGCCCATGCGGTACTGGAAGCCGGTTGTGCGACCGGTGATGGTCATCGTTGTGCGGTCGAAGTCGAGATACTCGCGATCGCTCAGCGCGCTGACGTGGATGAATCCGTCGACCGGGTACTGTGAGCAGCGACAGTAGATGCCGGCTTTGACAACGCCGGTGATCACCGCGTCGAAGACTTCGTCGAGACGTCCGGCGATGAAGCTCAGCAGTTTGACGCGAGTCAGGTCGCGTTCCGCCTGAGCGGCGCGGCGTTCGGTGAGTGAGCAGTGCGTCGCGAGCCGCAGCGTCGCCATTCCGTCGAGTCCGGCGTGCTTCTTGCCGGCTATGATCTGATCGATGATGCGATGCACCGTCAGGTCGGGGTAACGCCGAATCGGGCTCGTGAAGTGGCAGTAGTTGTCGACCGCAAGAGCGTAATGGCCATCGTTCGACGGGCTGTATTCGGCCTGCTTCATGCTTCGCAGCAGCGAGAAGTTGACGGCCTGCTCGAACGACTGGCCCTTCACCTGGTTGAGCAGTTCCTGCAGCTCGAAGCGGCTGCTGTGATTACTGAGCGTCAGGCCGAGGCTCTCGACGAAGTGGGCGAACGTCTGCAGCTTGACGGGATCCGGGCTACCGTGAACGCGGCGCAGGAACGTGATGTTCCGCTCGCGAATTTCCGTCGCGATCGCGCAGTTCGCCGCGAGCATGAACTCCTCGATGATCTGGTGACTCTCGTCGTGCTCGACCTCTTTTGCACCGGATACGCGACCGTCTTTGTCGAGTTCGACTTTGACCTCCGGTAGGTAGAGTTCCAGGGCCCCGTGCTCGAAGCGCCGTCGCCGTAGAGTCATCGCCAGTTCGTGCATGTCGTGCAGAAGTTGCCGGACTTCGTCGCTGACCTTGCCGCGAAACTCCTCCGGTCGCTGGATGACTGGCAGCACTTCTTCGTACGCGAACCGCCGCGTGACCTTGATTGCCGAACGGTGAAACTCGGTTCGGACCGGCACGCCTTGGGGTGTGAACTCGATAAACACCGTCTTCGTAAACCGCACCTTGCCCTGCTGCAGACTGGCCAGTGCGTTCGAGATCGTTTCCGGGAGCATCGGAATCACACGGCCCGGCAGATAGACGCTGGTGCCGCGTTTCTTTGCTTCGTCGTCGAGCTTCGAGCCTTCGCGGACGAAGTGGGCGACGTCGGCGATATGTACGCCCAGCAGCCAGTGTCCTTTTTCGATCTTCTGCAGCGAGATCGCATCGTCGAAGTCGCGGGCGTCGATCGGGTCGATCGTGACAATCGTCTCGCCGGTCAGGTCGAGCCGGTCACCGAGGTCAGCTTCGTCGAATGCTGCCGCCTGATCGTGGGCTTCGGCAAGTACCTCTTCGGGGAACTCGTCCGGCAGCCCGAACTCGTGAATGATCGCCAGCAGGTCGACGCCGGGTTCTCCGCGAGCACCCAGGATTTTCGTGAGCACCGCCTCGCCGGACTGGCTGTGCGAGGGGAAGCGGATCATGTCGACAACGACCTTGTCGCCGGGCACGGCACCTTTTGCACCGGGATCGCCGACGGAAACCGGGTCAGCAAAGACGCCGCCGTCGATTCGCACGCGTCCCTGATTCCACTCCTCGAAGTACGTGCCGACGAATGTGCGAGTCGCTCGTTCGATGACCTGTTCGACGCGACCGGTTCGGCGACCGCCGGCATGACGTCGACTGCTCAGTCGAATGAAGACGCGGTCGCCGGTGTGCGCGTCACCGAGGTGTTCCGAATAGATAAAGACGTCTTCGAGCGGCTGGGCCGGCGGCGCGGCTGTCTCATCGGTTTCAGTGCTGGCCGCAGGCGGTGGGTCCGGAATGAACCAGGCGCCGTTCATCGTGCGCCGCAGGATGCCGGGGATCAGGCCGGCAGTGTCGCCATCTTTGCTGGTCGCGATGAGACGCCCGTCTTCAGTGCGTTTGACTCGACCGCGGTTGACCAGCGTCTCGATCGAGTCGTCAAAGCGGGCTCGTTCTTTTTTCTTGAGGCCAATTCGCTTGGCCAGCTGCCGCGGCCGCATCGGTTCGTAACCGGGACGCCGCAGATAATCGAGAATCAGTTTTTTGATAGAGGTCATACTCCAACTTGTAACGGGGATGTGAGGAATGAGGAATCGAGGTTCGTGGACGAGCGGAGTAGTAGTACAGCGCAAGCCGTCCGACCGAAGTGGGGTAACCGCCGCTAGGCCGGATGGCTTGCGCCGTTCCGCTACCTGGTTAGCGCGATCGATTACGCCGCGTCCTGTTCGGACTCTGGTGGAATCTTCGGGGCGACCTTCTTCAAGCGGCTGCCCTTACCGGCGGGCGCTTTCAGGTCGAACAGGCCGAAGATTTCGGCGGCATCAAGGCTCAGCGAGACGTTCGTCTTGTCGCCGGGGCCGAGCACGGACTCGAAGATCGCTCGCTTGTGACGCAGCACGGCGTCGATGCGTTCTTCGATCGTGTCCTTCGAAATAAAGCGGGTGACGATCACCGTATCTTTCTGCCCGATTCGGTGGGCCCGGTTGATCGCCTGGTCCTCGACGGCCGGGTTCCACCAGCGGTCGAACAGGAAGACATAGCCCGCGAACTGCAGGTTCAGGCCAACCGCCCCGGTTCCGTAACTCATCAGCAGAATGTGCTTCGTCGGGTCTTCCTTGAACTGCTTCAGAATCGGCTCGCGTTTCTTCGTCGGTACTCCGCCGTGATAAATCAGCGGGCCGAACGGTTCGAGTGCCGGTTTCATCCAGTCCAGCACCTTCGTCCATTGCGAGAAGAGAATCGCCTTGCCGCCGCTCGACGCGATTTCTTCCATGTCCGCGACCAGCCGATCGAGCTTCGCGCTCTCTCCGGTCAGCGGATCGAAGTTCGTAATTTGCTTCAGCCGCAGGACGAGTTCAAACACGTTGGCGACGGAGATCTGGTCGCCCATTTCGTTGAGCTGAACGATTCCCTCTTTTTCTGCGATGCGGTACGCGGAGTTCTGAGCCGGTGTCATTTCGAGGAATTCGTCGCGATCGAGTCTCGGCGGCATGTCCTTCATCACGAGTTCTTTGACGCGACGCAGCACGTACACGTCAGCCAGCCGCGAAAGCTGTTTGAGGTCCGGAGTCGCGTTCGGCGGCACGACTTCCATGAACTCGAACAGCGACGCCATTTCTTCCGGACGGTTCTCGATCGGCGTTCCGGTTAGCGCCCAGCTGCGTTTGCGAGTAATGTCGCGGGCGACTTCGGCCGTCTTCGAGTCCCGGTTCTTGATCCGCTGCGCTTCGTCGAGCACGACCAGATCGAAGCTCGGCCGATCATCCTCGTGCATCTCTGAAAGGTCGCGTGAGAGCACCTCGTAATTCGTCATCAGGATCGGCACGCCGGGCATCGACCAGATCATGCGGCGGCGTTCGGTGTTGCCTTCGACGGTGACGATCGGCAGCTCTTCGGCCCACGTTCGGAATTCTCGCTGCCAGTTCGGGATCAGCGGCTTCGGGCAGACGAACAGGACCTTACGAACCTGGCCACTCCTCAGCAGCAAACGCACCGCCGTGATGGTCTGCATGGTCTTGCCGAGGCCCATCTCATCAGCCAGCAGTGCGTGCTTCTGCGAGAACAGCCAGCCGATGCCCTCGTACTGATGCGGAAACGGCTCGAAGGGCATGATCAGTTCCTGCCCGGCGAGCGTCGTCTCCAGCGGCGGCTGCAGGATGTAAAACAAGCGGTCTTCGAGCGACAGCGCATCACTCGGCGGCTTCAGTCGCGTCGGCTTTTTCCGTTCGGAACCGCCCTCGCCGTCTTCCGGGTCGCGTTTGGGTTTCGGCGGTCGAATCGTCTGCAGCTCGCCGTTGTCCGCGTCTTCCTTCGGCGGCAGAAACTGAATCGCTTCGGGGAACGTGAGCATCACTGTTCGAACGCGGCCCCAGCCGGGCTTCCAGGACGGAATGGTGCCGACGCGGATGCTCGCCTCGATCTCCGAGCACTCGATGTTCGGCCAGCGGTTGAGCGCGACATTCGCCCCCGACGCGTGAATGTCGATGCGTGGCGTCAGCGAAATTGTCTGCGTCACGATCGCTGGGCTGGGAGCGTCGGAATGCGGAGTGCGGAGTGCGGAGTGCGGAATATCAGCCGAGCTGTCCGATTCCACATGGTGCGTTCCGAATTCGGGGTGCCGCATTTCAAGCCACCTTTGGCTTGCCGCCGACTGTCGCCATCGTTTCTTTCAGCGCCTCGGCCACGCGTTCGATCGGTTCGCTGAGATCGGCCTTGCCGTCGATGGGCTGGGCGAGTTGTTGAGCGGTGGCTGCGTCTTCGGGAAACTCAGCGTGCGTCTGAAACTCGACGCGTCCGAGCGTGACCTTCGAGCCGGTCGTTGAACCGTCAGCGTCGAGACCTGGTGTCGGAGTAGAGATCGCGGCTGCTCGATCTGAGCCGGCGAGGCACAGAACGGGAGCGTCGATGTGCTCGCGGAGCGTCAGCATCTCGGGCCCGTCGCTCAGCAGCAGCGTCGGCTTGATCGTGATCCGGTCGGTGAGTGCCTTGCCGATCAACTCGCCCACGATGAACGGGACCAGCGTCGGGCCGTACAGCAGCTCCTGCGTCCGGTTCGCGCGGACGGGAGTCGTACACTGAAATTCGAGCGGGCGGCCGAAGCGGTCGGTCACGAGCAGTCCGCCGACGAAGCCGCCGTCCTGCAGTTCGACCGCCGTCAGAAAGCCCAGCCGCAGCGAGTCCGCTCGGTCCTTTGAGCCGGATGCCATACGCAGTGTTCCGGATTGTCGCGGGTGAATCGTCGTTTGCTAGTACGGCTGGCGAATCATGATTCGACAACCGCAGTTGCCAGTGGCGGAGCCGGCTCGGAGGGTGCCTCGCGGACAGGCCGCGGGGGTTCTCGTTGCGTTTCGATCGCGGAGCGATCAACGACTTTATGCTACTGCAGCGAAGCGCGAGCGCAACGGATTCCCGCGGCCAGTCACTTCGCCTCGGGTGAGATCGGCACTTCTCCGCGCGAAACTTTACCGAAGATGCCGAATGTGCCGGCGACTGCGTCGAATCACTCGGCAACGTTCTCAATCGAACCGGCGAGTGTCACCAGCAACTGCTGCAGCTTCTCGAGCCGCTTTGACGGCCAGCTCGCGTGGAATTCCGCGACCGCCTGGCCGAGCTGTTCCCGTTCCGCCGTCGCGAGCTTCTTCAGCGTCGAGCCCTCCCGGCTGTCGTCGGCCCAGTGGTCGAACAGTTCTGCGGCGGCTGCGTGATCACTGATCTGGCCGAGCGATTCCTGCAGCTCGGCAAACAGTCCTCGCGGCTTCTTTCCCGCGGACTTCGGCATCAGCGGATCAACCAGCTCCAGCGTGTACCGCAACCGCTTCGCTTCAATTCGCGACTCGTGCAGAACCAGCGGATCGTGGGATGACGTGTCCGCCTGCGTGAAGAATTGAGTGACCGCCTCGCGCAGTAGCCGCGCATTGAAGCACGCGAGCGACGGCTCGCCGACCGAGCCGCGCCAGCGGACGCGTTTGAGAATTCGCTTGATCGTCTTTGCCAGTCCGGCCTGCTCAGCGGCGGCGCACGCTTGCGTCACGCGGTCCTGTTCGGAAGACCGGCGGGACTTCAGCATCTTCACGACGCGTCGCAGCTTCTTCGAATCCTGAGCCTCAGCCTCGTTGCCGAGCCGAATTGCCATGACGTCAAGATCGCGAGCTTCACCGAGTGCCTTCCGCAGCCGACGCAATTCGTTTCTGAGCACCGTCGATCGACGCCCTGGCAGCAGTGGCTCGAAGGCGTCGAGTGCCGCGGCGCTACGGCGAGCCGCCACTCGCAACTGATGAACGAACTCAACGTTCTCGTCAGCGTGCCCGGCCACCAGCGGCAGGTAATAGAGAACTCCGTCAAGCCGCTGCTGGAGAATCTCGCAGACCGCGTCAGCCAGGGGCGTGTCCGCAGACAGCGGCCTGAGACGCTTTACAGGTCGAGAAAGTTGCGGACGCACGGGCATGGGGCGAGTTCAGACTGACGACCGACGAAGGGCCTCGTGCCGGTTTCCCTTTTCAGTGACTCCATCCCGCAGGGCGAACGGAGCATCGTAGCGTCGCCCGCTGAGGGCGTCTGTTAATTTCGCTCCAATCGCTACAGAACGACCGACGGCGAAAACGACCGGCTCCGATTTGACCGTTGCCGCCCGAACTTCCAGCGCCGCTTGCCTCGCAGCGCAGAATCTCAGCAGTCGCCGCAGTCCGCGCTCACGAACCCGCACGTATTCGTGCGAATCCATCAGTTGGAGTACCAGCTTCAGCCGGCGACCGTGGAGCAACCTGGATTCTCGCCGGCTGAAGCCGGTACTCCAACGTGGACGTCGACCAACAGTAGGAGTTTCCCGACCGCATGGCCCGCAAGAAGAAAGCCGCTGCTCGAAAATCGAAACCGGCTGCAAGCAAGTCGCCGTCTTTTGTTGAACGCGCGCTGAAGGCGACTTTCCGGCCAGGCGTGCTGCTGCCGATCGCGCTTCTCGGAGCAGCCATCGTCCTTGCCCCAGTTGTCCCTCGACTGCTGCCCGACCTTTCGCAGCGGGACGAGTATCGGATGCAGGCATCCAGGATCGAGTTTCCCGCACCGCCGCGCTGGATTCCTGAGAACCTGCTCGATCAGGTCATCGAACGCGGCAAACTGCCAGAGGAACTGTCCGTCCTTGATGACTCACTGG
>JAPOLP010000347.1 GCA_029977045.1 Planctomycetota bacterium | reverse complement strand
TGAAGGGCGCGTCGCCTACAAGGGACCGCTCAGTGCATTTCTGTACCAGCTCATTGGCGGGCTGCGTGCCGGGATGGGGTATCTGGGAGCAAGGACGATTCCAGAGCTGCGGAATGCTCGATTCATTCAGATCACCGCAGCTTCGGTCAGGGAGAACCACCCCCATGACATTTCGATCACGCAGGAAGCACCTAACTACACAGCCGAGCATGCTCGTCTCGATACTCCGTAAGGGGCTGGCCGGAACAGCCGCTCTAGCGATCCTCGCCGGAGCGTCCGGGTTCGAGAGGGTTCACGCTGCCGATCCTGGCAAGGACTCGTTTCTCTCGAAGCCGCTTCGCTGGCTGAAAGGCCGCTCGGCTGAGAATCGATTCGACGAGCTGAACGCCGCCGAGCCTGCTCCGAGACCGGGATCAGCGACGGTCGACTCGATTAATCCGGAACCGTCCCAACTGCTGCCCGCTTCTCAGTCACCGCTGCGTCATGCGTTCGGTGGGGCCGACCTGCCAGGAGCCGGGTCTGCTCCGCGAGTCGCTCGCGTCAGCCTGCAGCAGGCCGGAACGCCGCGCGAACTCAAGCCGGTGACGAGCATCCTGCCTTATGCCGATTATCAGCCGGAGACGACGCAGATCGATCAGCAGGTCAGCCCGGACCTGGTCGCCCCGGAAGAAGTCGGCATTGATGGCCCGGGGACCAAACGTTCGACGGGCGAACCGATTCTGTATCAGTGGCACGCCTCGAACCTGCACCACTACCCACTGTACTTCGAAGACCCGGCACTGGAACGCTACGGGCACACGCACGAGAGCTATCTGCAGCCAGTCGTTTCAGTAGCCCGCTTCGGCGTACAGCTTGTCGGCCTGCCTTATCAGATGACGATCGACCCGGTCTGGAAACGCCGCTACACACTGGGCTGGTACCGTCCAGGCGAGTGTGCTCCGAAGCAGTACCAGCAGATTCCGTGGAACACGAAGGCCGCGATCAATCAGGGAGCAGTCACGTCGGGGCTGTGGTTCGCCTTCCCGTAACGGGCACTCGACTTCACGGCTCGAATCCAACTGAATTGAATGCAGCCCGATCGCCATCAACCGGCGGTCGGGCTGTTTCTGTTTTCCTGCAGCGAGCGTGAAGGGCGAAACGCAGCGCCTTGAATCGCGGTGCCGTCGCCGTAGGATGCCCGGCTGTCTGACTTCCAGTCCACAACGCATCAACGAACCATGATTGAGAACTCTTCCGTGACCGAACCGATTTCCCAGGCATCACTGATTCGTACGGTGATTGACCGGCTGCAGTTGATCATTGAGCAGGCGGAAGCCGAGACGAAGCCGCTGGAAATGGACCCGTTCCGCTCGCAGTTGTTCGAGCTGTTCGTCATGGCCGACGGAGCCGCGATGCTCGACGACAAGCTGGAACCGAATCTCACTTCGGATTCAATCGCGAAGATCCTGGCCGAACGCTGGCAGCTGCGATCGGCAGCGGTTGAATCGATGCAGCAGGACTCGCCGCTGGCCCAGGAAAGCCTCTCGCGAATGCGGCTGCTGTGGTCGTTCCTGCGAATGTGGATGGAATGGACTTACGCCTGGCAGCGCTGGCGCGAGTTTCACGAAGGCGACGCGACAACGAACTGACGGAATTATCAGACCGCACGAAAGCGAGTGCGATGCCGGTTTCAGATGCAGCAGGTGCGGCGCGTGACGTGCGGATGCGCGGTTTTCAATCGCGAACTTCCGTCGACAACGTGCTGGCCTGGATCGACGAGCACTCAGCACCGCTGACCTCTGAGCCAGTCTCGCTGGCCGATCTGCACGGTCGCGTTCTCGCCGCTGATGTGACGTCACCGATTGACGTGCCGGCGTTTGACCGCTCCGCGATGGACGGCTTCGCGCTGAGATCCGAAGAGACCGTCGGAGCAGGTGATTACAACCCGCTGAGCTTTGCGGTCATCGGAGCCGCGATGCCGGGGCAGCCGTTCAACGGTTCGCTGCGGACCGGGCAGGCCGTTCGGATCATGACCGGTGCTCCGATTCCTGACGGAGCTGACGCCGTCGTGCCGGCTGAGTACGCGACCGAGCGGGATGACCGCGTCGAGATCACGTCCGCGGTGCCAGCACTTAAACACATCGGTCGGACGGGCGAGGACGTTCGTTCGGGAACGGTGATACTGCTGCGCGGCCATCGGTTGAGACCGCAGGATGTTGGCCTGCTGGCGTCGATCGGGCTGCCGAACGCCGAGGTTGTCAGGCAGCCCCAAGTTCGCCTGATCGTAACCGGTAACGAACTAGCCGAGCCCGGTGAGTCGAAGCGCCCGTTTCAGATTTATGAAGCAAATTCCGACATCGTCGCAGGACTGGTCGCTCGTGATGGCGGTGCGAACTTCGAGCGGGTTCGTTGTCGTGATGAGCGAGACGAAATCACGACCGCAATCACGGCCCCCGGCGCGGACGTTGTACTGATCTCGGGCGGGTCGAGCGTCGGTAGTGAAGATCACGCTCCGTCAATCGTCAGGGAACTCGGCGAGCTGCCGATTCATGGCGTCGCGATGCGGCCATCAAGTCCGGCTGGAGCCGGTCGAGTCGGCGAGGCGCTCGCGTTTCTGCTGCCGGGAAACCCGGTGTCGTGCCTGTGTGCGTACGACTTCTTTGCTGGCCGCGCGATCCGCCGCCTGGGTGGCCTGCCAGGCGAATGGCCTTATCAGAAAACACGCGGCGTTCTGGCCTCAAAGATCGTCTCGCAGATCGGGCGAGTTGACTACTGCCGCGTACGCGTGGCTGACGGCTTGATTGAACCACTGGCTCTCAGCGGAGCGTCGATTCTCTCGTCGACAACCAGAGCCACCGGATTTGTCATCGTGCCAGCTTCGTCTGAAGGCTGCGCTGCCGGGACAGAGATCGACGTCTGGCTGTACGGCTGAACGATCGTGTCGGAAATCAACTCTCGGCTCGATACCAGCACGAAGCGCGAGCGAGTGAAGAACGCCGTTGCAGTTCACTCGCTCGAGCTTCGTGCTGGTATGGGAGACCTGATTCGGACACGCTCGCAATCCACGCGGACGCCGGCCCTCAGAACCGGCATAACACGCGCCGTCCTGATTTTGCGACCGGTCCGGCTGTGTCGACCGCGCCGCCTGAGACGGTCTGAGAGGTCAGCAAAGCCTTTCCGCTCTGGCGGGATATCCGCGCCGTTTGACCGCCTCTAGCCCTGAGCTATATCGCAGATGGGACTTCGTGGTGTTGCGCGCCGGTCGGAGTCTCCTCAGGCGATCACGGGCAGTTCGCCATTGAGTGTTCCGAGGCTCGAATTGAGCGGCTGAGTCGAACTCGGCCAGTTCTGATCAGGAGCGATCAAACATGCTGACGTCTTCTTCCACTTCCCTCGGCAAGACGACTGACTCCGTGACAGACAGAAATCCGGCCACAGATGAAGGGCAGGAGCCCGTTCGGAATCGCGCGGTCATCCTGGCGGCTGAAGTGGCCGGGCAGCGCGACCATGCAGTCGTTTTTACGCCTGGCCGCTGGGGAATTGGTTCGGCATTCAGCAACCAGATCGTCATCGATCAGGAAACCGTCGCACCGCGTCACGCGATGATCATCGTCACTGAGCAACGCGTCCTGATGACGTCGTGGGCGAACGCAACGTACGTGAATGAAGAACGCTGCCGGGAATCACTGCTCTGTGCCGGCGATGTTCTGACACTTGGAACGATCGACCTGAAGCTGCGTGCGGCGGAACCGTCAGAGTTGATTTCCCAACTACCGGACGTCAGCGCGGAATCAGAACGTTCGGCAACCATTCAACCCGTATCGGGCAAAGAAACTCTGCGGCGACTTGATGACCTCGATACGGCGCTTGCGCTGCTGGATGAGGAACTCGGAGGCAGTGAAGAGTCCGCCGACCAGCTCAACGAATTGATTGATCAGATCGAGAGCGACATCTCTCGGAGATCGAGCGACCAGGCAGACCTGACTGATCCCGCGGAAACGGAACCGGCGAACGCCGAGACCAGTGACTGGGACGGTGACGAGCAATCTGCGGAAGCAGTGCAGACTCGCAGTCTGGACGACCTGATGGGGGCGGTCATTCCGACTCCTGCTGCAGAGGCGTCGTGGGCAACCAGCCAGGACGACGTACACATCATTGAGCATGTCGACGCTGAATTCAGTGAGCATGAGACTGTGTCAGAGGCGAACGAGTTTGCGGAGCTTGTCGGTTCGACATCCGTACTGGCTCAGAACCTGACGCTGAACGCGCTGCGGTCGCGAGCAGAAGCTGTGCGTCAGCTCGACGAAATGATTCTGGCTGCGTCTGTTTCAAATGAACTCCCGGAAACTGAGGCTGCTTCACAGAGCCGCACTGATGGCACTGCAGGCTCGGCTGCGACTGGTGGCGTAAGTATCGGCTTCGCTGAGCCAGCGTTTGTGCCCGGAGCGGAAGACGCTCATCCCGAAGACGATTCGGATGGCTGGGATTCAGCGACTGCCGGTGACGAGTCATTCATCGCCGACGAAGCACAGTCGGAAGGTGGATTGACCAGCGAAAACGAACAGAGTGACTGGGACACCTCAGACGACACAACTGATAGCGATACCGTTGACTTCTCTGCGCTCGACACAGTGAACGAAGCTGGATCGCTGCTCTCATCTCTGTTCCGAGAAGAATCCGTCGCCGAAGAGTCTGCCAGCGCACTCGCGGTTCAGGAAGAAACTTCCGAGCCGGCTGCGGAGCCGACCGCTTTCGATGTTCTGACGTTTGCGGAACACGACGCAGAAGCATCCGAGGCCGATGCAGCCTGGGGCGAAGTAGAAAGCCAGCCAGCGAGAGACTCCGACAAGGAGTCTTCGTGGGAACAGCAAACGGACAAGGATGGTCTTTCGATCGATGACCCTGTGGTGGAAGTGTTTGAAGCCACGAAGGCAAGCGAAGATGTTTCCGGTGTTCGCTCGCGGCTTGCGGAAATGTTCGACATGCCGGCCCTGGCGACAGCACAGCCTCAGTCGTTCGCGGCGAAAGAAACATCAGATGTCGGCGAGGACTCGTTTGACCTTCCAGGTACGACCGCTGACCCGACGAGCGAACCGTTTGACGCCAATGACGATGCAGGAACACCAGCCCGACAAGCGTCAGGAATGCAGCTGACCTCGTGGCTCGATGGAATGAAGAGTTCCGCTTCGCGATCGGTTGCGGACAATGGTGACACTGTCGAATCGGACGAGTCTGCTGAAGCCGTCACTGAAGACCTTGTAGCGCCAATTGAAGAGGCACCGACTGACGCCACGACTTCTCATGACGTTCCTGGCGGCGAAGCAGAAGATTCCGTCGCCGCGTACATGAGAGACCTGCTGGCTCGAAACCGTGCTCGCCACGGGCAACCGGGACGACCGGAAGATTTCGTTGTCCTGCCATCGCAATCGGAAGCGAAGACCGCCGAAGAGGAGTCGGTCGTTGAGCAGCAGGCTGTAGACGAAGCCGTTCCTTCGGCAGTCGACGCGAAGGCTGATTTCGACAGAGTCGCTGCAGAGCAGCAGTCGTGGCTCGCGCAGGAACCCAAACATCAGCTCGACAAGAATCGCATGCGTGCCGAAACACAGGCACTGCGTGAAGTTGCCAACGAAACAGCACGCTGCGCCGTGACGCGAGCGACGCGCCGACAACTCAAGCTGCAGGTTGCCGTCAAGACAACTGCCTCTGTCGTCATGCTTGGATGTGGCATCGCGGCAAGTCTGCTCAGTGTGTCCACAATGTTTTCCGCTCTGGTGATGGGCGTTGGCGTGTACTTCGCCTTTGATCTCGGCCTGACGATCGTTCGTAACTGGAAGTGCATCACGGCGTAGTTCCCGTGAGGCCGGTATCTGGCACCAGACACGGCATTCACGATTAGCCGACGCCACCTGACGAAAGTCACTGAGCACAGCCCTGTGACCTCCTGTGTCGCCAGTCAGCGACCGTCGCTTCAATGTCGACGGGCAGGACGCCCGCAGCCGGTCCAGCTGTCGGTGAAAAGTGTGCCTTGCGGATGAAATCATTCAGATCGTCGAGCTTGCGGCGCACGACGCTCTCCAATCCGAGCTGATCCAGTTCGCGGAGCACCTTCTCGCGACGAATCCGAGCCTCGATGATCGGCGGCGTGATGGATAGCTGCTCATTGCGGAGCTTCTGCTTCAGCCACCAGTTCTCGTCCAGCGGCTGATCGATACCGGGAATCGGCCGGCCAAACCCTGGCAGCTGATCGAATTCGCCCGCGTCCTGAGCCTGACGAATCTGCCGCTCCGTGAACGATTCCCACGACTCGCTGTCAGGTTTGCGTTCGGTCATCCATTCGCCTTTGGCCGCAATCAGAAGAAATCAGTCGAACAGAATCCGAGGGATTGCGGTGAGCAGTTTGACTCG
>JAPOLP010000389.1 GCA_029977045.1 Planctomycetota bacterium | reverse complement strand
TCCGCTTCGCTGACGCTGCCCAGATAGAAATAGGACTCTACTGCCGACGCATCGAACGGAGCTGCCAGTCGGATCGGCCGCCGCTCGAACAGGCCAACGTCGACTTCCTCGACCTCGTCGAGAACGGTCAGTGTCTCCGGGCTGACGTCCCAGACCTCGCCGCGGATCGAAATTCCGTCGTCATGCTCGACGAGGCCGGGGAACCAGTCGATCCGGTACAACCGGTAGAACGGTTGCGTGACCGCCTCACCGGCGAACCGCGATCCGGCCATGTGTCCGTGCAAACGCCGACCAGTCTTCAGCGTTCCGTAAACGAAGATGAGCATGTGAGGAACTCTCCGCTTGTCCGGTGGTCTCCGGGAAGTTTCAATCGCCAGATCGTATCGACTCGGTGGACGCACTGACGCGGCACTTCGCCCGATGCGCGGGGGCATCTTGACAAACAAGGTGCCACTGATATGTTGCCTTCCCTGCGTGAACTGCGGAGCCGGTCAACTGTCGGATAACTCATCCGCCTTGCCACTTCGCCTCACACAATCACCCTCCAATTGATCCCGCCCGTTACGGCATCGAATGGCCTGAGAGTCAACCGGTTTCTCTGAGGTTTCATTCGCCCCGCATTGAGTTCCGTTTGTCCCGAAATCGATTTCCTGAATCGCATCGAGTCAGACGGCATTCACCGAGCATTCGCCCGTGAGGACAATCTGATGAAACGACTGTCGGTTTCGCTGTGTCTGACCGCTGCCCTCGCAGCTCTCTCCCCGTTGACTTCGCTGGCGGCAAATTCGCCAGAACCTGCAGGGCTTGGAGACCCCGGCGTGCTCGATTCGCTTCGTGCCGACGTCGAAAGTGCCGACGGGGTTGTCGTCATTCGCGGTCGCGATGCCCGTCAGCAGCTCGTGATCACCGGCGTCTTCTCGTCTGGTCAGCTTCGGGATCGAACGACGACCGCAAAGTACTCGGCCACTCCTGATGGCATCGTCAACGTCGCTGACGATGGCCTGATCACTCCGGTCGCTGACGGCGAAGCTCAGGTCAAAGCGACCGTCGACGGTCGTGATGTCGTTGTCAAAGTCCGCGTCGAAGGCGTCGAAAACCAGATTGCGATTAACTTCAAGAACCAGGTGACCCCGATCTTCACGAAGCTCGGCTGTAACTCGGGCGGCTGTCACGGTAAGGCCAGCGGTCAGAACGGCTTTAAGCTTTCGCTGCTCGGTTTCTACCCGGACGAAGATCACGAGTATCTGGTCAAGGAAGCTCGCGGACGCCGTCTGTTTCCGCCGTCACCTGGCGAGTCACTGCTTCTGCTGAAAGCCATCGGCAAGTCGCCGCACGGCGGTGGCAAGCGAATGGAAGAGGGCTCGTACGAGTACCGTCTCCTCTACCGCTGGATCGAGCAGGGAATGCCGTACGGCAGTGCTGACGATCCTTACGTTGTCGGGATCGAGTGTCAGCCGGCTCAGCGAATCATGGATCGTGGTGCCGATCAGCAGATCACCGTCGTCGCGAAGTACAGCGACGGTTCGACTGAAGACGTGACCCGGATGGCTCTGTTTGAAGCCAACGATCCGGAAATGGCCGAATCGACCGAAACCGGCATGGTCAAGACGCTCGATCTGGCCGGCGAAGTGGCGATTATGGCCCGCTATCAGGGGCAGGTTTCAACGTTCCGCGCCAGCATCCCGCTGGGCGCCGATACTTCGAACATCCCCGCTCCAGTCAACTTCATTGACGACGCCGTCTTCGCGAAGCTGAAGCTGCTGGGCATCCCGCCGTCAGAAGTCTGCGACGACGCAACCTACCTGCGTCGTGTTCACATCGACGTCACCGGAACCCTCCCGACCGAAGAACAGGTGCAGGCGTTTCTGGCAGACAACTCGACCGACAAGCGGGAAAAGCTCGTCGATCGGCTGCTCGGTTCAGAAGCGTACGCGGACTACTTCGCCAACAAGTGGAACATGGTCCTGCGGAACAAGAAGCGGGCCAATGACGACCTGCACGGCACGTACGCCATGTACCGCTGGATCTGGGAGTCCGTCTACGAAAACAAGCCGTACGACCAGTTCGTCGCCGAAGTGATCACGGCCTCCGGCGAAGCGTCCACGAACCCCGCTGTCGTCTGGTACCGCGAAGTTGACGAAGTTAACGAGCAGGTTGAAGACACGGCTCAGCTCTTCCTCGGCACGCGAATCCAGTGCGCTCGCTGCCATCACCACCCGTTCGAGAAGTGTAGCCAGAACGACTATTACAGTCTGGCAGCCTTCTTCAGCACGATTGCCAAGAAGAACGTTCCGGAAGTCGGAGCTCGTAACCGGAACTTCCGTGACAAGCGAGTCTTCCACAACGAGAAGCTGGCTCAGGCTCAGAATCCTCGAACGAAGCAGAACCTCAAGCCAGCCGGCCTTGGTGGCGGCGAACTCGAAATTCCTGCTGACCGTGATCCCCGCCAGTACCTGGCCGAGTGGCTGCGCCGGGACGACAACCCGTTCTTCGCCCACGCTCTGGTCAACCGCTACTGGAAGCACTTCTTCGATCGCGGCATCGTTGAGCCGGAAGACGACATGCGGGCCACGAACCCGCCGTCGAATCCGGAACTGCTCAACGGCCTGGCCGAGAACTTCATCAAGAACGGTTTCGACCTGAAGTGGCTGGTTCGCACGATCGTGACCTCGCGGACCTACCAGCTCAGTGCTCTGCCGAACGATTACAACCTGAAGGACAAGCAGAACTTCTCGCGGTACTACCCGAAGCGGCTGACCGCTGAAGTGCTGTACGACGCGTTCCATCAGGTGACGAATTCTTCGCAGGGTTACAGCTGCCTGCCGGGCGGCACGCGAGCTGTCCAGCTTCCGGATGCCTCGGTCGGCCCGTACTTCCTGAAGGTCTTCGGCCAGCCGCAGGGCGACACCGCCTGCGAATGCGAACGCTCACAGGAAGCGAACCTGGCTCAGAGCCTGCACCTGCTGAACAGCTCGGAAGTGCAGACGAAGATTGCCAGCGGTTCTGGTCGGGCTCAGCTTCTGGCCAACGATAAGGACCGTGCTCACGAAGAACGTGTCCAGGAACTGTATCGCTGGGCGTACTCCCGTAAGGCGAGTGCCGACGAAATGCAGATTGCTCTGGCCCACATCCAGAAGCACGAAGCTGCTCCGAAGACCGCCTACGAAGACATCATCTGGGCTCTGATCAACACGAAAGAGTTCCTCTTCAATCACTGATCGAATTCCGTAACCGGCCCGCCTTCGCTGCGGGCCGGTTGCTTTTCCTCTGGAGTTGTCCGGGCTCGGATGCCGGCACCCACCAAGCGCTGGCTTCCCTCCCACGATTCCCACCTGTTGACTCACTCCGTTTTCTGCGTCGAACCTCGGGCTGATGATTGTTCGCCGCAGTCTGTTTTCACCGTATCCGACAGTCCGTTCGCACCGTCTTCGAGCTGTCGTTTTTCCCGATTTCTGATCGCTGCCGTCCGCCTTTGGCTTCCCCTTTCTGTCCGTCGTGATGAACGCGCCGGTTGCTTACCAGGGAAGTCGTTTCGGGCTGCCTGATTTCCACGGAGCAGTTTCATGCTGACCTGCCGTGTGCTCGCGCGACCGTCCGTTTTTCTGTTCTGTGCCGCTCTCGCTGCCGCTACGGCGCTCAGTCAGACGGCTCAGGCTCAGCTGCCGCAAACTCGGCTGTACGCGGTGTTTCCGCCAGGTGCCCAGGCTGGGCAAACCGTCGACGTCACCGTGACAAACGGAGCGGACCTCGACGAAATCTCCGGGATGCGTTTCAACCATCCCGGGATCAAAGCGGCGCACAAGAGCGGCAACACGTTCTCCGTCGCAATCGCTAACGACGTTCCGCCCGGTGTTTACGAATGTCGCGTTACGGCGCTTTATGGAACCAGCAATCCCCGTTCGTTCGTTGTGGGCCGGTTGCCGGAAGTCAACGAGAACAACGCGAATGCCGAAACCGCCCAGGCTCAGGAGATTCAGCTCGAGTCGTTGATCAACGGCAAGTCCGATGGCGGAGCCGACGTCGACTACTACAAGTTCACTGCGAAGAAGGGGCAGCGTGTTCTGGCTGAGTGTGCCGCGATAAGCATCGACTCCCGGTTTCACGGCGAACTGCGGCTCTACACAACCGAGGGCCAGCGCATCGGTCGAGCCGTCGCCGAACTGCGGCGCACTGACCCGATTCTCGACGTGACGATCCCCGCCGATGGCGAGTACTTCCTGCGCGTCACCGACTTCGTCTACGCCGGGAGTAACGACTACTTCTACCGGTTGAAGGTCCACACTGGCCCGCACGTTGACTACGTGTCTCCGCCCGTCGGTGTTCCAGGCAGCAAGTCGAAATACACCGTCTTCGGTCGCAACCTGCCAAATTCGCAGCCAGCCGGGATCGGAGCCGACGGTCGACAACTGGAAAAACTCGAAGTCGAGATCACTCTTCCGCAGGCGTCCGATCAGCTGCAGTTTGCTGCCGGACCTCACTCGCGCGAGAGCGACATCGACGGCGCTGCCTGGGCATTCTCTGGAGCCAATGGTGTCTCGAACAGCGTGCTGATCTCGTTCGCCCCTGTCCCGGCAGTCGCCGAGACCGAGCCGAACGATGAAGCCACGAAGGCCCAGAAGATCGCTGTTCCAGCCGAAATCTCCGGCCAGTTTCAGCAGCGTTCGGATATCGATCACTTCGAGTTTGAAGCGAAGGCACAGCAGGTCTTCTGGATCGACGTTTTCGCCCGTCGTCTCGGCGGTTCTGCCGATCCGTATCTGACGATTGACCAGATCACGAAGAAGGACGACGGCACCGAAACGGTCAAGCGTCTGGCCGCTCAGGACGACATCGCCAACACGGGCATTGCCAACCTGTTTGACCTCGACAGCGACGACGTATCTTACCGGTTTGCCGCTCCGGCGGATTCGCTGTACCGCATCTCGTTGCGGGATCGATTCTTTGAATCACGAGGATCCCCGGACCTGCAGTACCACCTGGCGATTCGCGAAGAGCAGCCGGACTTCCGTCTGGCGGTGATTCCGCCGGCTCCACTGCAGAACGCCGCCAACGGTTACCAGACGTGGGCACTCGGCCTGCGAAAGGGCGAGAACCTGCATGTCGAAGTCGCCGCACTGCGACGTCACGGCTTCAAGGGCGAGATCACCGTTAAACCGGGACAGCTACCGCCGGGCGTCACCGCTCAGCCGGTCGTCATCGGTGGCGATGTCAACAGCGTCACGATGGTCTTCGCCGCCGCTGAAAACGCTGGGCCCGGAACCTGGCCTCTGGCTATCTCCGGAGAAGCAACGATCGATTCTTCCGCAGCCGTTGCTGCCGTGACAGCTGCCGAGGCGGCACTGAAAACTGCGACCGACACAGTTCCGAATCTCGACAAAGCTCTTGCCGCGACGGTCGACCCGCTCAACAAAGCAACCGAAGCGAAGAATACTGCCGCAGCCGCCGCAAAGGCTGACGCAGAGGCTCGCGACAAAGCGGCTGCCGAGAGGACGGCTGCTGACAAAGCCGCTGCCGATGCAAAGACGGCTTCAGCTCAGGCCGACGAAGCCGTGAAAGCCTCCGATGCTGGACTGGCCGCCGCGCAGAAGGCTGCGACTGATGCTGTCGCTGTTGAAAAAACGGCTCAGGAAGCACTCGATAAGGACAAGGAAAACCAGGGCCTGAAAGACGCTCTGGCAGCGGCGACGAAGACGAAGACCGACGCTGAAGCTGCTGCGAAAGTTGCCGAGCAGATTCAGGCGGACGCGAAGAAGAAACAGGCGGACGCTGCGAAAGTCGCTCAGGACACTGCTGCCGACGCTCAGAAGAAAACGCAGGCGTTCGCTCAGGCGGAAGCCAAAGCCAAGCAGTCAGACGCCGCTCTGCAGGCTGCCACGAAAGCTCACGACGCTGAAGT
>JAPOLP010000449.1 GCA_029977045.1 Planctomycetota bacterium | reverse complement strand
GACGGCCATCTGGTTGGGCGGCAGGACGCGGCGGCGGACGCTCAGCAGGAGAACGTCGGCGGCGTCGAGAACGTCTATGCCAGGCAGATCGTTGCGATCCTCTTCGTTAGCAAAGACGTAGCTGACTCGGAAGTCGTGCCCGAGATGCGCGAGCGCGAACTTCGGCAGCGACTCGTTCGTGACGTACTCCTGCTCGGCCATCACGATGACGCAGTGCTTGCGAGTGTCATTCTTGAACTTGAACGGCTGGCCGCCGAGAAGCTGGTCGCTGGTGACCGTCGGGCAGACCCACTTTTCGATGTGATCGACGATCAGGTCGGTTACAGTGAAGTGGCTGACGAACGGCCGCTTCAGTGGGTCGTACATCGTGTCCGTCATGTCGCGCATCAGGACGACGTTCTTGTCGTTCTTTGAGAGCTGCCGCAGGCCGAAGGGACGGCCGAGCACGCACATGTTGGTGTGGACGCCGACGAGGATCACGTTCTGGCGATCGTG
Organism: Planctomycetota bacterium; assembly: GCA_029977045.1. Lineage (GTDB taxonomy): Bacteria > Planctomycetota > Planctomycetia > Planctomycetales > Planctomycetaceae > JAPOLP01. The sequence continues at coordinate 4,950 of JAPOLP010000449.1, read as the reverse complement.
CTTTTCGAGGATGCTCCAGATTTCTTCGCCGTTGTCGCTGATGAAGTCGTGTTCGGAGTCGATCGTCAGCAGGTCGGTCTGCGACTTCCAGGGAGCCTTCGGGTTGCGGCCCATCGACGCGAGCTTCTTCGCCCAGTCAGCGTGCTCCTGTGGATCGTCGTCCTCGCCGCCGTCCTTCTGGTCGATCGGGTACTCGCCCTGCTCTTCCGCCGGAATCTGGTAGCACCACTTGCTGATGTCCTGCGGCAGGTTTGCGGATCGCGTCGTCTCCTGAGCCCGCTTGCGAGCCGGGTGCTCCCTGTAAGTCTCCATGCAGCTGCTGGGAGCATGAATGATGATCGCTCCGCGTCGCCGGGCTTCGTTCAGGACGTTGTTCATTCGAGGGGCCACTTCGGCACCGCGCCGCGTCGCGTTCAGGCAGTGGTGCAGGTCCCACATATCGCAGACGATGACCGCCGTCAGGTTGCCTGCCCAGGTCTCGTCGCGAGTGACCGTATGAAACCGCCCGCTCTGCGGAGCCGTCGGCTGCTTTGACCGCAGCGTCAGTTTGAGGTTTTCTGCCTCAACATTTCGCGGTGCCATTGCGGCAAGGACAAACACAGCGAGAAGGCAACGGGCGACGGCAAAACGCTGCAGCATGGGAGCACCTCACGAGGGGACGGCCAGACGTACCAGAGGCCCGAATTGCGTTGCTCGCCGGGTCGAGCGGGCAACGCGGAATCCGAAAGCGAAGAATCCTGGTCGCGCCGCAGCGTCTCGACAAGCAGGCGGCTGGCCCGCCGACTATCATCGCCCGCGTCCTTACGAGCTTCCGTCCGTCGTCACGGGGATCTGTCTGATGCGGCCTCTCCTGGTTTCTGTCTCTGTTTTGCTGCTGACCTGCTGCGTTCTGAACGGTGCTGCCACTGCGCAGGACGCTCCGATCATCCCGCCGAAGCGAGGCAACTCGCAGACCATCCGGCTGTTCGACGGCAAATCTCTCAACGGCTGGATCGGGCACGAGAAGTACTGGTCGGTCGAGGACGGCGAGATTGTCGGTCGCAACACCGACGAGGTTCCGGTCAGCACTTACCTGCTGACCGAAGGCAACGTCAGCGACTTCCGGCTGACGTTTGAGTCGAAGCTGGTGACATCCGAGATGCACTCGGGCATCGCGCTGTGGGGCCGCGTCGCTCCGGAACACGGAGACGAGTTCACGTACGCCGGGCATCTGGTGATGTTTCCCTCAAACTACGGTTTCTGGGATCTGTACGGTCGCAATTCGATTCACCAGAACGCCGAGAACGCGAAAGCTGTTGGGAAGCAGCACGACTGGAATCGGATCGAGATCCTCGCGCAGGGCAATCGAATCCGGTTTGTGCTCAATGGCGAACTGATCTCTGACTGGCGCGAGCCGGAACCGGATCGGATCAAGGAAGGACCGATCGGCCTGCAGTTGCACTCGAATAAAGTTCCGCAGGAAGTCCGCTTCCGGAAGCTGATGCTGGAGACGTTCCCCGAAGACCGGCTTGTGACGCTGAACCCGTCTGCGACCGAAGCGGCACAGCAGACGTCTCGCGTGCTGCCGATTGATGTGCCACCTGGCGACCCAGTCGACTGGACGCGGCATCGTGAAGCCGCCGTGCCTGATTCGCTGTTCTCGAAGGTCTATCCAAACCAGCCATTCAAACCTGCCGGCCTGGGAGCGGACGATGGCCCGGCGTTTTATGCGATGCTGCAGAAAGCAGCTCAGACCGACGACGCAGCCGTCCGGCAGTCGGCTGCTGAGTTCCTCAAGCAGCGCATGACTGACGGGATCGATGGCAAGTTTCGTGATCGGGCTCCGGCGCTGTTTCCGGCCTTCTTCGATATCTCACGCGAGCCCGAGGTCTGGCAGGGACGCACCGTCGTGCTGAAAGGCCACGTCCGGAAGCTGGTGCGAGTGCCTGCTGGCGAGAACCCGTACGGCATCAAGGAGTACTGGGAAGCGTGGCTGTATTCCGAGCCGGCTCGCGACAACCCGTTCCTCGTCATCAGTCTGGAACGTGACGAGCGAATGGAACCAGGTGCCGAAGTCCTGATCGATAATGTGTCTGCAGCTGGCTGGTTCTTCAAACTCTACGGCTACCAGGCTCAGGAAGGCGGCTGGGTGGCCCCGATGATCATCACCCGGAAACTCGGCTATCGACCCGTCGCAGAACCACGCGGCCTGATGGACGGCGGCATCGATCCTCGACTGCTGGCGATCGTGCTCACACTGGCCACTCTCGGTTGCTGGTACGCCTTCCGATTGTGGGCTCGCTTGAGAATTGAAGACCGCGAGCGATCTGAGTTGCGGTCAATCGTCAAGCAGCACGAGCCAGCGCCGGAGTTCGACAACGTCGTCGACAACGGCGGCGTCCTGTTTCCGGCGGACGACAGCGACTCTGCAAGCAATGGGACCATTACGCCGTCCGACAAACAGTGAGATACCAACGAAATCGAGGCGACCAGTCGGGGTGACTGATCGCCTCGCTTGTTCGATCACGTTGTCTGGTGCCCGCAGCCCGCGAACAATCCGCGTTGCGGTAGTGCCGCAGGTGCCGTCAACGTCGCAGATTCAGCCGGCAGGTTGATGCGTCGAAAGGTTGTAGACGGAAATTCGACGAGCCAGTGAATTGCCAGAGTCTGCTTGAGTGCCAGGGTCAAACAGCACCCGCCTGAAGTCGAGCGGGTGCTGTGAATCAACGTTCTGTTGCCTTAGTTGCAGCAGCTGTTGCACTTGCAGCCGCCGAGCTTCGGAAGTTCGAGCTTCGGCAGGTTCAGCTTCGGCAGGCAGAGCTTCGGAAGGCTCAGCTTCGGCAGCGAGAACCGCTTTTCGCAGCAGGTCACGCGTTTGTCGCAGCAGCCAGCCTTAGGAGCACAGCAGGACGGAGCCTTCGGTGCACAGGCTGGAGCACACGGAGCGGCACAGCTCTTCGCCTTAGGAGCACAAGCCGGGGCACACGGAGCTGCACATGAAGCAGCTTTCGGAGCACAGGCTGGAGCACAAGGAGCGGCACAGCTCTTCGCCTTCGGAGCACAGGCTGGAGCACAAGGAGCACTGCAGCTGGCAGCCTTAGGAGCACAAGCCGGAGCACACGGAGCTGCACAGGAAGCAGCCTTAGGAGCACAAGCGGGGGCACAAGGAGCAGCACAGCTCTTGGCCTTCGGAGCACAGGCCGGAGCACAAGGAGCAGCACAGCTCTTGGCTTTCGGCGCACAGGCTGGGGCACACGGAGCTGCACAGGAGGCAGCCTTCGGCGCACAAGCCGGAGCACAAGGGGCCGCACACGATGCGGCTTTCGGCGCACAGCACGACGGAGCACATTTGGCAGCCGGCGCACAGCACGATGGATCGGAGCCACCAAAACCAAACAGACCAGCCTGAGCTGAGCTGATGGAGGCAGCCACGACCATGAAGGCGGTGGTCAGGGTCGTACACTTCATCCCGGGAATCTCCTCGAAATCCTGAAACCTGAAACGATTGTGAGTCACTCCAGTTGCGCTTAACCGGGCATCGGCCCGGGAGTGGAGTGTCCCGCTTCACAGCGGCAATGTGGGTAACACGCAGGGTTCTTCGGCGTCCAGGACGACGGGACGTTGAGCTTTCAGACCGAATCCCACCCACTGTCCACGAGGCATCGAGGCTGTATCGATTGTGCCGAAACTGCACCGTTCGGTTGCCCCGCAGACACTGATCGATCCGGCTGTATCGGCTGTGCAGCCAGCAGGTTGCGGCGGCGTTGCTGTTTCGACGCCCAGCAGCAACGCAAGCGGATACCGTGTCGCGGCACGCACCGGGAGCTATCATTCGCGTCCTCGAAACGCACTGGGCGTTTCGCCCCTCAACATTGCGCCACGGGAGATCGTGTGGAGATTCCTGTCCGACGCGGACAGCTCGTCCGGATACCTGACACAGGCATTCGCGATGGCATCAGCGACCGACACGCTCCGGACCCGCCATCGCCGTCGTCGCCGAAAATCAGTCAGGAGTTCTCCATGCGTACGCTGTTTCTCTATCTGGCCGCACTAGCCATCGTCAGCGCTCCCGCCACTCTGCCCGCACAAACGGCTCAACCCGCCCCAGCGGCCCCCGCCGACGCCCCAGCGTCCCCGGCTCAGGTCTTCAGCTACGGAGTCGGCCACCAGATTGGAACGAACCTGAAGTCAACCGGCTTCGACATTGAGCTTAAACTGATCATTAAAGGTCTCTCTGACGCTCTGGACGGCAAAGAAAACGCGATCAGCGAGCAACGTTTTCGTGAAGCAGTCGCTGCGTTGAGCCAGATTGTTGCTGAAAAAGCCCTTGAACGAGGTAAGGCATTCCTCGCGGAGAATGCGAAGAAACCCGGTGTGAAGACGACGAAAAGTGGGCTGCAGTATCTGGTCCTTATGGAGGGAACCGGTGAGACACCAACAGCCCAGAGCACCGTCACCACACACTACAAAGGCCGCCTGATCAACGGCTCGATTTTCGACGGCTCCTACGAGGGCGACGCACCAACAGCCGGAGATCAACCAGTCAGTTTCCCCGTCGGTCGAGTCATCAAGGGCTGGACCGAAGCCCTGCAACTAATGAAAGTCGGCGACCGCTGGCGACTGTTCATCCCGTCCGACCTGGCGTACGGCGAAAGAGGCAGCCCGCCGAACATTGGCCCAAATGAAACGCTGATCTTTGAAATCGAGCTGGTCGGCGTGAAATAACAATCGGCTGAACCCCACGATTTCACTGAAGACCCGCGCATAAAAAACGGGAGACTCGCACGTGTCGAGTCTCCCGTTCTGTTTTGCGTCCGCCTGATTGTCTCATCGCCGCTTGCTGGACCGGGACGTCGTCTTTGCCTTTGCGGCAGTCTTCTTCTTCGCCGGTGCGGCGGACGTCTTTTTCGTTGCCTTTGTGGCGGTCTTCTTCTTTGTTGCTTTGCTGGCGGTCTTCTTCTTTGTAGCGGG
>JAPOLP010000798.1 GCA_029977045.1 Planctomycetota bacterium | reverse complement strand
CGGCCAGGCCGGGGATCGGCAGCGATGAGATGTCGACAAGCTCTGCGGTCCGAGAGCCTGATCAGGTGCCAGTACCGGAAGCCGAAACGTTCTACGAGAGCGAGGCGAAGCGATGAAGCAGAACCGTCTTCCGTTGCCATCTCTGCTGCTCGTTTGCCTGGTTGCAGCGGGGTTGTGTGTCAGGCTGGCGTTAGCACAGGTCGCTGCTGCTGATCCGTCGCAGCGAGTGCTGCTGTTGAGAACCGGTCGCATTCTGAAGGGGCAGATTCGCGAGATTTCGACCGGCTGGCTCGTTTCGCAGCCGAATGGCCGCGTGGTGATTCCTGCCGATCAGGTGCAGTTCGAGGCTGACAGTCTCGAAGACGTTTACCTGCGGTTGCGGATCGAGATGCAGAATCCGACGGCAGGGGCGCACCTTCGGCTGGCTGACTGGTGCTTCAGTCAGAAGCTGTATCCCGAAGCGACTCGCGAACTGCGCGATGCGCTCAGACTTGATTCGTCCAACGAAACTGCCCGAGTGATGTTGCATCGGATCGAACAGGAAATTCGTCGGCAGACGCAGCCGGCCGAAGAAGCATCCGCTGAGTCCGCGTCGTCCGTCGGTGTGCTGAGAATTGGCGGGCAACGAACGGGCGACGACGTTCCGGAAGCCCGTAGCCTGTCGGGGCTCTCGCGTGAAACGGCAGATGCGTTTGTGACGAGGCTGCAGCCACTACTGGCGAACAAGTGCGGCAGTGCCCGCTGCCACGGGACGGTCGCGAAGAATGGTTTTCAACTCGAACCCGTTCCACGCCGTTCGGGCAATCTTCGATTGCGAGTCGAACGCAATCTGGCGGCGTCGCTGGAGTTTGTTGATCCCGACATGCCGCTCGGCAGTCGGTTACTGATGGCGATCGATCGGACGCACGGAGGCCAGTTGGTCTTTTCGGGAGCCGACGGCGCAGAGCAGGCCGCGGTCTTAAGGGAATGGGTCGTGACCGCTGCCGCAGAACTCAGGGCACGCAGCGGTTCTCGACTGAGATCGACGTCGATCGTGGCGACCGGTGAACCGCAGCTGCTCTCACCAGCCCGCGATGGCGGCGTTTCGTCTGCTGCCGCCGATGCTGGCAGCGGTTTCGCCTCGAATGGTGAGATGCAGGAGTCAGACGGCGGTCGCGTTGTCAGCGGACCAACTGTTTCGTCGGCAGACAGTGGTCAATTGGGCGACCAGCCGAAGCTGACGCGGTTCCAGAAGCTGCTGCTGGAAGTCGAAGACGCGGCGGATGAGGTCGACGTTTTCGATCCCGGCGAGTTCAATCGTCGCTACGCCGCCACGCCGTCGAAGTGAAGTCGTGAGTTAGCCGGGCGATACGCGGCCAGTTACGACTCAATCTCGATGCGGTTTGTCAGGTCATGCTGCTGTGCTGCTCGCAGGGCGGCGCTTGTTGCGAGCTGCTTGTAGTAGTAGCGCGAGGTCCGACCGGAGATCACGATGGCGGGGCCGTTCACGGTTACTTCGAGTCCGCGAATCTGCCCGTTCGTCTGGGCCCGAATGGTGTCGCGAAGTGATTCCGCGAAGTTCCGGGGAGAGCCATCTGCTGGCTCAGGCGACTGAGAGTCCATGATTCCTCCGTGCGACAGGCTATCCGGCAGCCCTGGGCTGGCAGGTCGGCAACCGCCAGTCGCCTCGTCAATGCAGCCGACGAGACTGAATACAGCGTTCGCGGTTGGCGTTCCGTTCGCTCGCCGCGCGCCGGGACTGTATCAACGCCGTGATGAGTCGTCAAAAACGAACCGGTCAGAATCGGGTTCCCGTCGTCGCTGGCCTCAGCCGTACTGCCGGGCAAGATCGCGGAGATAGTCCAGAGCGTCTTCGAGACTCGGGACATCGACACCGGGTTGCCGGCCCCCGCGGTCGCACTCACCGAGAAGGACCAGGTCCTCGTAATCGGGAGACTGCTGCAGCCGCAGATGCGCCCGCTGGCCGATTGTCCGGTCGTTGATCTTATGAGCGTCCATGTGATGTTCGATCAGCCAGGCGGTGCGTTCGGTGATGACATCTTCCAGTGCTTCGAGGCCCGCCGTGACATGGTCGCCCGGATCGATCCCCTTGCCGACATCGTGAAGCAGCGCGGCCAGCAGGAATTCCTCGTCGTACGGCTGCTCGTCGCGGGCGAGATCGAAGACCTGCAGGCTGTGGTAGAGCACGTCGCCTTCCGGGTGCCACTTCTTCGATTGCTCCCAGCCGTCCAGCGGCAGCAGCAGTGACCGGTAAATCTGGAAGCGGTCGATCGACTGCTCGGCGGCTTCCAGCTCGGCGTCGAGGTCGATATCCGGGTACTCATTCCGCAGAAACTGCTCGAACTCAGCGGTCGTCGCTCGCTCCATCGCCTTGCCGGTGATCGAGCTTTTGAAGACGAAGCTCGACTTGTCCGGCGTGTACAGCGTCAGTTCGATCGGGAACCGCTCGCGAATATGGATGTGCGTAAAGACGCGTTCCTCGCCGTGCTTGCGGACCTGTTTGAACTCGACGTCGTACTCGAAGCCTTCCAGGTCGAGCGTTGCGGTGACAGCGTCGGTGTTCGCGACGAAACAGTGAATGTCGATGTCCGATCCCTGCCGCACATGGCCGGTCAGCACGCTGCCGATGATCTTCGGTCGGCAGTGATCCAGCAGCCGCATGATCCGCAGCGCTTCGATCCGCATTCTGCGGAGCTTGTCGAAGCGGCCATCGCCTTCGTACAGCCAGGCCATCCGCTGAATCTCGTCGCGGATTTCGGCATTGCTCGGCAGGTCGGACGGCTTGACCCACCCTTGGCAGATGCGCCGGGCGGCCTTCATCTTCGCCCGGTAGTACTCAGTTTCCCGCCGCTCGTACATCAGCCGAGCAGCCTCAAAGATAATGCTGCGTCTGAGTTTTTCGTTCGCCATGCAAGAGTGTGCCGAAACAAAGCCCATCAAAGCGGCACCGGGCTGTGGTCTGGCCAGTGTAGCTGAATGTCGGTGGGACGTTCGAGTGTACTGAGACGGTGCGTCACGCTGCTGTGCTTTCTCGCGCTGTTCGTCGATGGCTGCTGAGAGGTAGGGAGTGGTCGAGTTTGGTTTTCTCCTACGACTGCGGACTGAGGTGGCGGGCACGGTGGTTGCTCTGGTTGTCCGGGGAGATCGGTTTCCGGTCGTTTGTCTGTTCGCTTCCGGCGAAGGAGCATGTCCATGATCAGTCTGCATCGAATTCTGTTGCCTACGGATTTCAGTGACGCGGCGGCTTGTGCTGTTCCGTATGCCTGTGAGCTGGCCGACCAGTTTGGGGCTGAGCTGCATGTTTTGTTTGTCATCAATGATCTGGCGAGTGAAGTCCCCGACTTTGGAATGGGGCTCGCGTTTCCGGGATATCTGGAGCGTCTGCCGGAACGCAGCCAGAAACTGGAAGAGGAAGCGATCGAGCATCTGGCAAAAGTGCTGCCTGAGGGTTGGGACAAGTCGCGGGTTGTTCTGGCGACTCGGAAGGGGCCGGCGTTTCAGCGAATTATTGACTACGCGCGCGAGCATCAGACGG
>JAPOLP010000062.1 GCA_029977045.1 Planctomycetota bacterium | reverse complement strand
GTCAGCGCCGTCGGTGCCGCTTAACTGAGCGGCGTGATCCGGAAACGTCTTCGCTGCCCAGTCCGTCCAGCGGTCGATCGCCGCTCGCTGGTCGGCTTCCGTCTTTCCGTCCGGAAGTGCTCCGTCGACGAGCTGAGCGAAACCAAACTCGCGCTGCAAATTGCGACGCAGCAGCTCGACGACGCGGTCGCGGAGAGGCAGCTCGTTCTTTTCCGAACCGAGACGCCGCAGGCACCGAACCAGCGCGACATTCTCAACGCCGTCGTCCGACAGCGGCAGCTTGCCCAAGGCATCGAGGCACGCGGTCAGCACCTCCGGCTGCGATGCTTCGAGCCCCTGCACGAAGAGCGGTCGATCCTGCGGCTCAGGTGTGCCCGACAGAACGACAAGCACTGAGCTGCGGACGCTGAAGTTGTCGAACTGGCTGCGGACCAGTTCACGGTGCTCGGGCAGCTTCGATTCGCCGAAGACGAAGATCACGTCGTTCGACCACGGGTACTCATCGCCTCGCTCGGCAACTCGTTTTGAGAACGCGGCGATCGCTGGTTCGAGTGCTTCCGGCGGAAACTGGCTCATGTAGAGCACGTGCCCTGGTTCGCCAAAGCCCGGCTGCTCGACAATCGCGATCGGCAGAGCTTCGTCGAGTTCCACCAGGCTCTGATACAGCTCCTTGAAGCGGTCGTCCCAGTTGCTGTCCTGATGCAGCTTCCGCTGCCGCAGTTTCGCCTCGATACCAACCAGTCCGCGCGCGATTGCCTCTCGATGCGCCGCGTCACGCAGCGCCGGAATTCGCGCGGCAACGATCAGATAATGGACGTCCTGAGTCGGGTGCGAGTCCGGAGTGATCTTCTCCAGCACGCGCGACAGCAGCGCGGCATTGAACGGCTGCAGCACGGCCAGCAGGCGGGCGAGTTCCTCATCAAGTCGTTCGTCGCCAGTTGGGAACTGTTCGGCGAGACGAATTCGATACGGGTCGAGCAGTCGTTCGACATCAGCCAGATCGATTGCCGACGCATAGCCATCGAAAACTGCCGCGACCTTGCCTTCAGGAGTGAGATCGCCCAATGCCAGCTGCATCAGCCGAACAGCCTCCAGTCGCGTTTCCGCAGACAGCTCTTTCGACTCGATCAGCCGGCTGCCCGTCTCAAATGCGTTCGCGTTGAAGCCTGGATCGCGTCCCAGTGCCCCGAGCGCTGCCGCGATTTCCCCCTGCGGCCCGAGACTCGCCGAGCGAGCAGCCAGCCCGGCGTACGCTCGCGGCGACAACTGCGGAATGAGCCTCGCTGCGGCCACTCGATCGAACCGGGACGAACTCGCCAGTCGCCGCGCGATCCCACCGACCGCTTCCTCAGAACTGATCTCACCCGGTTGCCCGAGCAGTGCTTCCGATGCGGCACGGCCAGCGAACGGATCGCGATCGTTGAGAAACGCAGTCACGACTTGCCTGAGGTCGTCGCCTGATCGGGTTCGACCGAGCGCCCAGACGGCTCGTGCCATGACTTCGGGCGACTCGTCGTTCCGCAGCCGCTCAGCAACGTCGTTTCCGAATCCGCCGAACAACTCGACGAGAATCTCGATCGCGCGAAGTCGACGTTCCGCCGGCAGTTCGGCATCGATCGCCGCTCGGACGAATTCGGTCGCGCCGGCCTCGCGAGCCAGCGGCAGCCAGACGTTCCGCGACCAGCTCGACAGTGGCATCGGCGCGGTCAGGCAGGCGAATGCTTTCGCAGCGGGCGTCGCGGGATTGCCTGGCCACAGCAGAGACGACTCGGTTGTTGCCACAACTCGATAAATACCGCCGCGCGTGCCGCGTCCGCCGACGCTGACGAACAGGCTTCCGTCCGGGCCGACCTCGCAGTCCGTCGGCGCGAAGCCGTGATTGCCAACGCCGGTCATAAACGTTTCCGGCGTTGGTTGGTAACTCGCACCGTCTCGCAGCAGTTTGATGTTGAGCACGCGACCGTAAGTCCAGTCGAGCACGAACAGGCTGTCGTGATACTCAGCAGGAAATCGCCAGTGCCGGTAACAGGTAGTTCCTGTCGGCGAGCCGCGACCAAACTCAGCCATCACCGGCGGCATATCGACGAAGTCGTTCGGCTGTTTCCAGCTGCGAGTCACCCAGCCGGCGTGCGACCCCGGCAGCAGTTGGAAGACCCGCGTTGGGCGGTACCACGGCAACGAAACATCACGCTCGCCATCACTGTCGAACGCGAACACGTCGCCATTGCTGTTGAACGTGAAGTCGTACGAGTTCCGCATTCCGTGTGCGACGATCTCGCCACCCGTCAGATCCGGCTTGAGCCGAAACAGCGACCCGGCCTGCGGGCTCTTGATCGGCGAAGTCGGCAGCGTCGCGTAGCGGCTCGTAATTCCTGCGTAGTTTCCAGCAATCAGATACCACCAGCCGTCGGGGCCTTTCCGGACTGAGTGGACGTCGTGTTCGCCGCCGGCTTTGAATTCGAGAAATCGATCGGGCGGTCCGTCTGCCCGATCGTCGCCGTCTCGATCGCGGTATCGCCAGAGTCCGCCATCGCCGACGCACAGCAGATCGCGACCGAACCAGTACATCCCCTGTGCACCGGATTGCGGCCCGTCTGCAAACTGCTGCACCTTATCAGCAACACCGTCTCCGTCTGCGTCGATCAGAATGCGGATGTAGCCGGCCCCTGAAACAGTGACTCGGCCCAACGAATCAATCGTCATCGAGTAGATGTCGTGGGCGAGATCGTCGTCCGCGAACAGCGTTGCCTGGAAGCCTTCCGGCACGCGGACACCGACACCATCAGCAGCCGCTGATGGCTCGACTTTCGCCACAGTTGCGACGGCCAGAACAATCAGCAGCACCCGTAGCCGAGGCACGATTCGATCGATCGCGCCTTCCGGTCCGGAAATTGCCTCACCGAATCTGAGAATTGTCTGCAGACGCGGAATGCCTCGGAGTGTGTGCTTCCCTGACCGGGAGGAATCCGCTCCAATGCCCTGAAACATAGCGAGTTCCGTCTCAAAACGACCTATGGTTACATCCGTACGACACGCGGTGAGTAATCGTAACAACGCGAAAACTCGCCCGCGACAGGTCGTCACGATGCGTCAGGTGCAAGCAGGCCTGACCAGCTTCCGGTCACCACACTCCGAACCGGGATGCTGTCACACTTTCGAGATGTTCCGCTTTAAAAATCCATAGTCGCTCAGCTCAGGAAGTCACGATGGCTCACCACCGCAAGAAGCCAGCACCGGTCGCGTTTCTCTACGAGAACTCTCTGTTCCTCATCGCGGGAGCTGTCGGTGCTCTGATCTGGGCGAACGTCAACGCGGAGTCGTACAAGAGGTTTGTCGATCTCGACCTGCTCGGCGGTAACGCCGAACACAGCGTCACCGCCGAGCACAGCACCAATACCGAACACGATGCCGAGCATTCGTCAGGCGAGGCTGCTGACGACAACTCGGAACACGCAGAGCACGCTGTCGCAGCCGTCGACAACTCGCACGCCGGTGACCAGCACGAAGCTACCGGACACGACGCCGCACACGGGACGGACAAAGCGGCGACCGAACACGCCGGCGGCCATCACGGCTTCACGATCTCCTTCCTGATCAACGACATCCTGATGGCACTCTTCTTCGCGATTGCCGCGAAGGAAGTCTGGGAAGCCATGCTGCCCGGCGGTGCGCTGTCCAATCCGAAAAAAGCCGCGACGCCTCTCATGGCGACACTCGGCGGCGTCGTCGCGCCTGCCGGTGTTTACCTCGCGTGTGCATCAATGACCGGGGAATCCGTTCTGATGGGCGGCTGGGCCGTCCCGTGTGCGACGGATATCGCCTTCAGCTATCTCGTGGCCCGGCTGATCTTCGGCCAGGGACATCCAGCCATTGCGTTTCTGCTGCTGCTGGCGATCGCTGACGACGCGGCAGGGCTCGTCATTCTGGCTCTGTTCTACCCGTCGGCACCTCTGGCTCCGGCATGGCTGGGAGTCACCGCTGCGGCAGTCGCCCTGTGCTTTGGCTTCCGGAAAATGCGGATTCACTCGTTCTGGGCGTACCTGCTGGTACCTGGCGCGATGAGCTGGTTTGCGTTCTACAAGGCCGGCATCCATCCGGCACTGGGGCTCGTTCCGATCATCCCGGCACTACCTCACGCGAAAACGGACCTTGGTATCTTCGCCCGTGACGAACTGAACCGCGATGACACGCTCAACGAATTCGAGCACTGGTGGAAGGATCCTGTCGAGCTGATTCTGGGCCTGTTTGGCCTCGCGAATGCGGGCGTCGCGTTCTCCGCAGTCGGTGGTGGAACGTGGGCTGTGCTCGCTGGCCTGCTCATCGGCAAGCCGCTGGGCATCACGCTCTTCACCTGGCTGGCTCAGAAGCTGTTCCGTCTGGAGATTCCCGGCGGCATGACCTACCGCCACGTTGTCACGCTCGGCATGGTCGCCGCGATTGGATTCACCGTCGCCCTGTTCGTCTCGACGGCGGCGTTCGGCGGTGGCAAGGCTCCCGTCGAGATTCTCGACTCAGTCAAGATGGGAGCACTCGGCAGCTTTGGAGCCGCGATTCTGGCCATCGTGCTGGGCCGATCGCTCGGCATTCGGCCTCAGAAATCGCTGGACGAAGCTCTCGCGAAAGTCACGCCGGAAGCCGACGCTGAAGCAACAGGCGAATCCGAATCCGCCAGCTCAATTTGCGTCGCCACGACGTAACGCTGCCGAGACTTCAGCCTTCGCAAGCCGGATTGACGTCACAGAGCCGGCAACCACGAGCAGTAATACATCGCTTTCGGCACGGTCGCTTCGAGCGTCTTCTGCCAGAGTGTCTCAGGGTCGCTGGCCGTTGCTGTCCCCATCAGAACATCAAGAAACGTCGGCTGTCGCTTGTACTTGAAAACGTTGACGCTGCTGAGCCCCAGGTCCGCCTGCAGGATCTCAATGACCTGCTCCTCAAACGCGATCTCGTCGACCAGACCGTTTTCGACCGCCTGGTTCGCGGTGAAGATCTGCCCGGTCGCGAGTTTCGTCCGCACGGTTTCGACGTCCAGGTTCTTCCGCCCCTCGGCAACGATTCCGACGAACCGCGTAAATGCGTCGTCCATGATCGCGTCCCAAACGGCTTTCTCTTCCTGGCCAATCGGCTTGAAGGGATTCAGTGAGTCCTTGAACGGCCCGGTCGTCAGCGAGTCCGACTGCACGCCGAACTTCTCGGCCACACCTGTCAGGTCATAGCGGGGAATGATTACGCCAATCGACCCCGTCCACGTCGTCGGCTCGGCAAAGATCTTTCCGTTCTCGCCAGCCCCCATCGCAACATAGACGCCCCCCGACGCGGCCATCCGCTTCATCGAAACATAGACCGGCTTCTTCGCGCTGAGCTGCTTGAGTCGGTGATAAATCTGATGACTGTCAGCAACCAGGCCGCCGGGACTGTCGATCGAGAGCACGACACCCTTGACGTCATCGTCATCCCGTGCCGTCTCAACCAGATCGATGATCCGCTCCGTAAACGGCGGCATGATCGTTCCGCTGATCTCGATCACCGCGATGCTCGACTCAGCAAGTTCATCCCCAGAGACATGCTCCTTAAGCGGACCCGACTCGAGATCTGCTTCGCTGCTGATCAGCGCAAAGTTCAGAAACAGCGACAGCAGCAGAAACGAAAACATCATCCGCGTCAGCCAGCTCCGCAGAACCCCCGGCTGCGGCGGAACCTGCACAATCACCTGCGGCTGAGAACTATCACGTTGATACCCGGCACTCATAACTTTTCCTTACTCCTGTAGTGGAAGAGGGAACGAGTCCTCGATTGAGCAAAGGACTCGTAACCTCGTCCACTACAGTTGAATCTAAATCCGCCCCGACTCTGATCAGCCACGACCGCCTTCGCAGCAGGTCTCACAAATGGTGTGACAGCGCGAGCACTGCAGCTTGTGGCGGATATCGATCAGTGTGCCGCCACAAACCGGACACACTGGAAGAGTCGTTCCACAGTCACTGGAACACGCCTGAGTTTCAGACACATCCGCCGTTGAATCGCATTCCCTGGCCATAGTTGCTCCTGAGCAGTCCCTGTTGTCTCCGACCGAACAAGCGCGGTCGCATTCTGGTTGCCAGCCAGATTGGCGTACAGGCTGACGTGGTCCACAACAGCCAGAAAAGACGACGACAACACAAACAGAAAAGCCCTGCCGAAACGAGTCCGGCAGGGCTTTCTGTTTCAAACCCTTCGCGACAGGCAGATCGCCCGCCGCGAAGTCTTCAAGCAACTGATCAGATCAGGATGTCATCGATTCCGTCCAGGAAGATGGAATCGAGGAGGTCGTTGGTCACCTTGTCAATGACGCCCGAATCGGCTTCGCTGACGTCGATGGTGTCCGCTCCGCCCTGGCCGTTAACCAGGTCGAATCCGGTGTTGCCAGTAATCGAGTCATTTCCAGCACCGCCCTGAGCGAACGTGCCGCCAGGACCGGCCAGAATCGTGTCGTCGCCGGCAGCACCACGCAGCGTCGTGAAGCCAGAGAAGCCAGTTGCGTCGATCCTGTTGTTGCCGGCTCCACCAGTCAGCTGGCCGCCTTCAACATTGACCAGAGTATCGTTGCCAGTGGCCGCACTGCTCAGCGAGCTGTCCGTCAGTGTGAAGTCGCTGTCGGCTTCTTCAACAACACGGTCAACGCCGTCGCCACCGTCAATCAGGTCGTTGCCAGCACCGCCCGAAAGGACGTCGCCGGTTCCACCCTGACCGTAGACTTCGTCGTCGCCCGCACCACCGGTGATCGTGTCCCGGCCCGAACCGCCCCGCAGCATGTCGTTGCCGGCACCACCGTCGATGATGTCGTCGCCACCCATGCCGTGGACAATGTCGTTTCCGTCACCACCACTGATCGTGTCGTTGCCGCCACCGCCGTAGATCAGATCGACGGTCGAGCCGCCGGTAATCTGATCGTCACCGTCGCCGCCAACGACCGTCACCGAACCGGAGAATCCTGAAGCGTCGACCACGTTACCGCTGTCGCCACCCGTCAGGAGAGCCTGCTCGACGTCGATCAGAGTGTCGTTACCGGTTGTTCCACCGGTCAGCGAGCCATCAACCAGAGTGAAGTCCTGATCGGCAGTTTCCTCAACCGTGTCGGTACCCATACCGCCGTCGATGGTGTCGTCACCCAGGCCGCCGCGGAGACGGTCACCGCTGCTGCCCTGGCCGAGCAGACGGTCATTACCAGCTCCACCGTCAATGACGTCGCGGCCCGCACCGCCGCGAAGCACGTCATCGCCAGCACCGCCGCTCATGGTGTCGTCGCCGCCTTCGCCAGCGATCATGTCGTCCAGCGAACTACCGTTGACGACGTCGTCGCCGTCGCCAGCGTTTACGCTGACCGAAGTCAGGCCGGTGAAGTCAGCACCGTCAACACCACTCAGGTCGATCGTGTCAGCATCGGCACTTCCGATGACAGAGATCGATGTGACAGCCGACGCGGCAATCGTGCCGAGCGACGAATCCACCTGGCCGTCAACCGTGATCACGACGTTGCCGCTGACTGCTCCGATTTCGATCGTCGAGCCAGCCGTCGCAGTCACAGTCAAAGCCCCACCGGTGAAGTCCAGTGTGACGTTGGACCCGCTGCTTTCAGCACCGACCGGCGGGTCAAAGTTGCCCACGATCGGCTCGGAATTGTTGGTTGCGAACTGAGCGAACGCGTCCTGTCCCAGCGGAGCCGGACTGAATGGATGGTCCAGCGTCGCGACCGTCCCGTCGGCACGGACGGTCATGTCACGGTCGTCAGACAACAGGATGAACCAGTCGGCGGTATCCGTCGGCGTGTTGGCTTCCAGGTTCGGAGCCTTCAGGCCGATGTCGTCTATGCCGTCCTGATCGAGATCCGCCGCAAACGGACGTTCCTTCACACCCGGACGACCGAACTCGATCGTCACGTCAGCGTTGCCATCGAGCACGCCTGGCGTGCCGTCAGCCGCACCAGTCAGGTCGAAGTAGAACGTATCCATGTCTGCCCGGTAGGTCGCCAGGTCGTCCATGCCATCGCCGTCGAAGTCACCGACGATCGGTGCGCCACGGAGATTACCAGTGATGGTCGTATCACCCGCGTTACCGAGGATGTTGTCACCATTGGAATCGAGGTACCAGGTTCCCGTGTTGGCGTTGAACAGGCCGATTTCGTCGCCACCCTTGGTGTCGTCGAAGTTACCGGCTATCGGTGCTCCAGCGGATGGCTCAGGCATCGCCAGTGTCGACTCGAAGTCAATAACACCGTCGTTGTCAAAGTCGAGCTGGAACCTCGCAACACCACCTTCGCGGCCATACAGACCCAGACGATCGAATCCGTCTTCGTCACCAGGCACCGTACCAGCCGGAGTGAACTGGCCAGAGAAGACCGAGTCAGTCTCAATGCCGAAGTCGAAGACGAGGTCGGTATTGACGCTGTCGCCACCGGTCACACCGTTCATCGGGTCCAGTGCACCATTGCCGTTCAGGTCGAGCGTGACCAGGTTCTGGCCGATCGCTCCGATTTCCGGACGGCTGTCGACTGTGAACCGTGCCGAGAAGCCGCCACCTGGCTGTCCGTCTCCCGTCGGGAAGGTCGGTCCGCCGTTTGGCTCCGCTGCGTTGCTTTCACCGTCAAGGCTGTTGCCAGCCGGATCAACCAGCGTGTCGTTGATCGTCAGTGTGAATCGATCATCCGGCAGTGGCTCGAAGAACGTGATGACCAGTTCTCCAGTGGCCGGAGCACCGTCCACAACGGCGTCGCTGACGAAGGCGATGGACTGAATCGCGATCACACCGCTCAGGTCGCCACGAACTTCGACGTTGCCAATGGCTTCCGCCTGCTGTTCGAGCAGCGCTTCGTAAAGGAAGTTGGCGTCGATGTTGTCACGGTTCGGCAGGTCCCGAATATTGATGTGGATCGCGTCAACCAGCGGCGTAGGAGCGAGATCGTCTCCCGTTTCCTTAATTCCGAACAGGTTGAACTCAGGCGATCCTTCGATGTAGACCGCCTGTTCCGCACCAGCCGGGTCGAAGACCTGCGGGCCACGGGTATCGATGAAGATCAGCAGTTCATCCGGATCGGCCAGGTTGCCGGCCACGTCTTCCGTCGTTGCGAAGATGCGGCGAGTTCCGTCCTGGCCAAGCCCCAGAGTCGTGTCGTTCATGTTGACGCTGGATGTAAGTTCCCAGCGACCGTTCGGATGCTGGTCCGTTCCGTCGAGCGGCACGGCAACCGTCTGACCGATCAGGCGATCAACTGCAGGATCAAGCGTGCCATCGTCGTCTGTGTCGACGTAAACCCGAACGATCGAATTGGCTTCGGCGGTTCCGAAGAACGTCGGAGTCGTGTCGTTCGTGACTCGGTCGATGAACGTGTCCGGTGAGCCAGACTGGCCGGTGACACCAGAATCACTGCCGGCATCCAGACCATCGTCGGCGATGGTCGTCAGACCGAACGTGACTGGCGGATCAGCCGTGTCGACCACGATCTCCAGCGAGACGCTGCGGGCACCGAAACCGGTCTGCAGTTCCGTCGACGGATCGACCATCTGCACGCGAGCCGACAGGAAGTGAGTTCCGTCCGTCAGAACCGGCGTTGTGAACTCGTAGACGCCTTCCTGTCCAGCGACGGCTGTCGCGTATCCCAGCGGAGTCTGCGGCTGCGTTCCCGTCTGAGTCCCCGGAGCCGGCGAACTGCCCTCGTCGAAGATCGCAATCCGGTATCCTGCTGCTCCGGCGGCTGCCTGGAACGGAATCGGGATGACCTGATCCGGAGGCGTGTCGTCGGCATCGTTACCTGGCAGATCGTGCAGGAAGATGCCGTCATCCAGCCGGAAGACGATCGTCGGCGTGTTGTCACGCGTGATGTTGTCCGTCTGGTTGCGACCGGTGTCGCTGTTCGACGGCATGTTGTTCAGCGTGTCGTCGCCAGTCGGGTTATCCAGCAGCTCGAGATCGAACGGCACAGGTGCCGGGTTGTTGATCGTCGTGATGCTGTAGTCGTTCAGAGCGGCAGCCGTCGCACCGAAGACTTCCAGATAATAGGTCTGGCCAGCAACCACCGGGATGCGGACGCGTTCGTTTTCAGCATCGGCGTCACCGTCGATGTCGAGTTCCGAACCACCGTCGTTATCGCCGAACGCTCCCGTACCAGCGATGATCGTTCCGTCGGCGTCCCGAACCTGAATGTCCAGGTTACCGTCGCCTGGCAGGCCCGGACGTCCGCTGGCCACCGTCGTCAGCTCGTCGAAGAAGACCGTGATGTCCAGCGTGCCGGTTTCGTCAGCCACGATTTCGTAGAAGTCGCGGTCAGACGGCAGAGCAAACGGCAGCGACGCGTTGGCCGTCGGCTCGATCGTCGCGTCGACGTTGAGCGTGTCGTTCGCACCCAGGTGCGTTGCCAGCGTCCGGGTGTCGTTGAACTCGTTGACGTCGACGTTCAGCACGCGAACTTCACCGTCAGCAGCAGCGATCGGCTGGACGAACTCGATGTCCTGGAACGTCGCGACGTACGGTTCCGCATTGCCTGGCCCAACCGTGATCGAGCCGGACTGCTCGTCCGCACCACGACGGTACAGAACCAGGTCGCCGGTGCCTTCGTCGTTGACCGCGATCCGGTCCAGCGTCGAATCGGCACCACCGTTGACATCAACCCGCAGGCTTTCCGTCAGGCCATCGGCCCATGTCACACCAATCAGGTCAGCACCGTCCTGGGCCAGAATCTGAGCCCGTTCGACAGCACCAGCTGTCATGATCGTGTCCGTCTGGGTGTCGCCATCAACGTCGTAAGTGACGCTGGTGTCCGTTGTCTGGCTGATGTAGATGACGTTGTCGTCGTCAGTGCCTTCGATGAGGATCGTGTCGAAGCCGTCGCCGCCTTCGATCGTGTCATCGCCGTCGCCACCCACGAACGTGTCGTGTCCGGAACCGCCGTCGAGCAGGTCGTTGCCGCCGTTGCCGATCAACAGGTCGCGTCCGCTGTTTCCGCGGAGCACGTCATCGCCCGATCCGCCTTCCAGCGTGTCGTCACCGGAACCACCGATCAACGAAGCGTCCGCCGACAGGTAGTCGTTACCGGCGTTACCGACGAGCTGAATCGCCATCGTGGACTCAACACCGTCTTCGGCCTTGATGATGTCGTTGCCTTCGGCACCTTCGACGATCAGCAGGTCGCCGTCACCACCGACTCCGCTGCCGTTGGAGATGTTGACCAGAGCATCCAGGCCTTCGATTTCCAGCGTGCCGCCGTCATCGTTGACACCGATGTTGTCAGCCACGCCAGTACCGCGAGCGGTCACCATGTCGAAGTCGCCAGCGGCACCCAGATCGAGATTGACGACCTGCGTCGACGTGCCGGTCATATCGTTGACCGTCAGTGTGTCGCTGCCGCCACCCGCGTTGACCGAAATCTCTTCGACGTCGGCCATGTCGAGCGTGTCAGCGGTATCTGTCAGCGAGGTACGGCCACCGTCCGCGGTGATCGTAATCGCGTCATCGCCAGCGTTGTCGCCGTTCACGATCTGATGATCGACTCCCGTGCCGCCTTCGACCCGGTCGCTGCCGTCGCCGTTGTTCCAGACGAAACGATCCGAGTCAGCACCACCGAACAGGTCGTCGTTGCCGGTTTCACCAGTGATCGTATCGTCGCCGGAACCGCCAGTGATCGTGTCGTCCCCGGCACCACCGCTGACTTCGTCTTCACCAGCTCCACCGTCGAGCACGTCGTCGCCGTCACCGCCCAGCACCACGTCGTTTCCGTCGCCGGCCGAGACCGTGACGTCGACTGCAGATACTCCAGAAGCATCAACGTCGTCGTCTCCAGAACCGGCGTCAACTACGACCTCAATCGACAGGCCGCTCAAGGCGATCGTGTCGTTGCCGTTGCCACCGTTGACGTCGACTCGTTCCAGATCGGCAGCTGTGACGTCCGCTGTGCCAGTCACAACACCGCCGACAGTGATGACGCCCGCTGCTTCAGTCAGGCTCAGCGTGTCACCGTCTTCCGTGCCGTTGTACTGCACGATGTCGAATCCGTCGCCGCCCGACAGCGTGTCATCGCCGTCCGACAGGTTCAGCGTATCGTCGCCGTCGCCGCCGTTCAGGACGTTGTTGCCGTCCAGGCCGGTCAGGACGTCGTTGCCGTCGTCACCGTTCAGCGTGCCATCGCCGGTCAGAGCGTCGTTGCCCTGGCCACCGTTGAGCACCAGCGTGATTTCTCCTTCAACGCCGTTGATCGCGGTGATCACGTCATCGCCATCATTGCCGTTGACCGTCAGCGTCGAGGCAATCGTCGTATTTCGCAGCTGGATGTCGTAGCTGAGGCCGGCGATGTCGACCGTGGAATCGTCTGAGCTGATTGTCAGGTTGTCGTCAGCATTTCGGCCTTCGACTTCGACCGTGTCAGCATCAGCTCCCAGTGAGACGTTGACCTGAACAGCTTCAGTCTGCGTCAGGTCGCCAATCGTAACGGCATCGTCTCCAGCATCTGTCGTGATGTTGATGTTTTCAACACCGTGCAGATCGGCACCTTCGCCATCGATATCGACGCCCAGGTGAGTCTGGTTGCCACCCGCCGAGACGTCGATCGTGTTGGCATTGCCGTCCGCCATGAAGTTGATCACGTCGGCTCCGTCGCCGCCGCCATCAACGTCATCCGTCCCATCACCGACAGCCCAGTTGAACGTGTCGTGGCCTTCGCCGCCGTCGATTGCGTCGTCACCGGCTCCACCGCTGATAACGTCGTCACCCTGGCCGCCGATGATCGCGTCGTTGCCGTCACCGCCGTCGACGTTGTCGTCGCCGCTGCCAGCATCGATGAGGTCGTCACTGCCGCCGCCTGTGAGCACGTCGTTTCCACTGCCACCGAGGAGCGTAACGGTCGTTGCCATCACACCCGAGGCGTTGACGTCGTCGTCGCCATCGCCTGCATTGGCCAGAGCCTGAACTGACAGGCCACTCAGATCGATGTCGTCAGCACCAGAACCACCAGTGACGTCAATGCGTTCGACGTCGCCAGCGGTAATGTCAGCCGAACCGGACAGCAGGCCGCCAACCGTAATCACACCAGCGGCTTCGGAGAGGCTCAGCGTATCGTCAGCTTCCGTACCGGCGTAGCTGACAATGTCGAAGCCGTCACCGCCGACGATCGTGTCGTCGCCGTCGGAAAGGTTGATCAGGTCGTCGCCTGCTCCACCGTCCAGACTGTCATTGCCCGTTCCACCGGTCAACGTGTCGTTGCCGTCGCCGCCGTCCAGTGTCGCATCGGCCGACAGTTCGTCGTTGCCGGAACCACCCGACAGTG
>JAPOLP010000375.1 GCA_029977045.1 Planctomycetota bacterium | reverse complement strand
CAGCGTTACGAGCAGGCAGACCAGATCCTCAATCAGCAGCTTGCCGCCGGTAACGCAGGCCGCAGCGAACGACTGACGAAGTTCCTGGCCGCGAGCCGCGAAGTTCTGTTTGGTGAGCCGACTGCCGAGGAAACCGCAGCAGCCGAGAAGAACCGGCGACCGGAAATCGTGTTCGCGGACTTTGAGAGTGAGAGCTTCGCGCCATGGTCTGCCGAGGGAGACGCGTTCAAGGCAGGTCCCGACAACGGTTCCTTCCCCGCCCAGCGTCTGGCTGGCGTCGCCGGAAGTCGATTCGCGAATTCGTACGCGGGCGATGACAACCTGACTGGCAAGGTGACGTCACCCGAGTTCGAGATTGAGCGCAAACAGATTTCGTTTCTGATCGCCGGCGGCCAGTGGCCCGGCGACGCGTGTCTCAACCTGCTGATCGATGGCAAGGTCGTCCGGACGGCAACCGGTAAGAACAGTGACCGGCTCGAAGCAGCTTCGTGGGACGTCAGTGAGTTTGCCGGCCAGAAAGCGATGCTGGAGATTCTCGACAAGCGACAGGGCGGCTGGGGGCACGTCGATGTCGACCAGATCGTCTTTACTGATCAGGCCGGACAGTCACCGTATCGCCGTCCGATCGAGAGTGTTGCGCAGCAGTTCGGCCTGGATGCGACCGACCTGCGTCGCTGGGTTACGGCACTGCAGAAAGACGGCGTTGGTAAGCAGTCGCATCCGCTGTCGAGCTGGAAGGAACTGGCAGGCGTTGCCGGAGAACAGCTCGACGCAACAGCCCGCCGCGTCGGTGACCGGCTGCGAGGCGAGCAGCAGCGACTGGACGAATTCCGTGCGAAGACAGATCGAGTCGACGACTTTGACGGTGCTCCGTTTGGGCCAGGCGCCGACGGAGAAGACGCAGGCAAGACTGGCGACTCGACCTGGCGCGATACCGGCTGGGCATTCGACGGCGGAGCAATTCGCGGCACGGGGTGGAATCCGGCAGGCACGCCACACATCGACGGCAGCATCAGCAGCGCTCGTTACGGGAAGAAACTGCGAGGCGTTCTGCGGTCGCCGACGTTCACGCTGACAAAGCCGAATCTCGTTTACCGAATGGCTGGAACCGGCGTCAACGTCCGGCTGATCGTCGACGGTTATCGGATGGACGAATTCAGCGGCCTGCTGTTTGGCGGCTGCAAGTTCAATCCGAACAGCGAAGAACCGTACTGGCAGCGGCAGGGCGGCGACGTGCAGAAGTTCGTCGGGCATCGCGTGCATCTGGAATTTCACGACGAAGGCGACGGCTGGATCGTCGTCGACGAGATTCGTCAGGCCGATCCGGGCGTCAATCCGGTCGAGCCTGTCAGTGCTGCCGCTCTCGCACTGACCGTTCAGGCAATCGCTGATCACGACCAGCTCGCTCGGCGGACCGCGGCACTTGTCGACAGCACCGAAACGGCGGGAGACGACTTCCGTCAGTGGATGATCGACGAGCAGCTCGCATCGACGCTGGCTGAAGCGGGAAGTCCAACAGTCCGTGAACTGTCCGACGTGGCCGTCGCAGTAGCACAGCTTGACACTGCATTGCCGGCGCCGGATTACGTGCTCGCGATGACGGACGGTTCCAGCGAGAACGAACACGTCTTCATTCGCGGCAGCCATACGAATCTCGGTGACGTTCAGCCACGACGGATGCTCGAAGCGATCTCAGGTTCCCAGCAGCCGGAACTGGAGTCCGGCAGCGGGCGGCTGGCTCTGGCCGAACGGATGCTCGATCCCGAGAACCCGTTCACGTCGCGAGTTATCGTCAACCGCATCTGGCATCACCTGTTCGGACGCGGCATCGTGCAGTCGGTCGACAACTTCGGGGCGATGGGCAAAGAACCGACGCACCCCGAACTGCTCGACGCGATCGCGAGTGAGTTCATCAAAGACGGCTGGTCGATCAAGCGGCTGATCCGGCGGCTGATGCTGACGCGCACCTGGCGACTGAGCAGCGAAGTGAATCCAGCATACGCCGAATCCGATCCCGAAAACCTGCTGTGGCACCGTGCTGAGATCCGGCGTCTCGAAGGTGAAGCGATCCGCGACGAGATGCTCGCCGTCTCGGGCCGGCTCGACAAAACGATGTTCGGGCCGTCTGTGCCAGTCCACCTGACGGCATTTATGCAGGGACGCGGTCGGCCCGGACGCGACGGACCACTCGACGGTAACGGACGCCGCAGCATTTACATCGAGGTCCGCCGCAACTTCCTCTCGCCGATGATGCAGGCGTTCGACACGCCGATCCCGTTCACGACGATCGGTCGTCGCAATGCGTCTAACGTGCCAGCTCAGGCACTGATTCTGATGAACGATCCGTTCGTCATCGATCAGTCCCGCGTCCTGGCCCGGCGACTTCTTGCGGAAGTCCCCGACGATACGAACTCGCGAGTTCGCCGTCTTTACGAACGCTGCTTCAGCCGCCAGCCGACGGATTCTGAACTGCAGGACGCCGCTGCGTTTCTGCAGGGGCAGGCAGCAGCACTCGACGGAGCCGTCGACTGGCAAAAGGACGAACGAGTCTGGGCCGACTTCTGCCACGTCCTGTTCAACGTCAAAGAGTTCGTCTTTATCCGCTGAGCAGCCACGAACGCGGTTACGTGGTTTCTGCTGTTGTGTCAGTGTCGACGCGGTGTGTCGCGCTGGTCGTTCCGTTCTCGAACAGCTCGACGCGAAACGCCCGGTCCCGGCCTGAGTGCTTCGCCTTGTAGAGGCACTTGTCAGCGGCGTCGAGCAGGTCGTTGGGACCGAGCCGGTCGAGACCTCTGCAGATGACAGCAGCGCCGATCGAAAGACTTGTCGCGATTTCCTGGCCATCGAACTGCAGGTTCAGTCGGCGGGTCGCTTCCAGCAGGCGGCGGATCGGCAGGTCGATGTCGTCCGCTCCGCAACCGCCGGTCAGAGCGACGAATTCATCGCCGGCAAACCTCGCGATGACGTCATACGACCGCAATTGCTTCTGACAGCACTCGGCAACGGCAGCCAGAACCAGGTCACCACGCAGATGGCCGAACGAATCATTGATCCGCTTGAAGTTGTCGACGTCGACGATCAGAACGCCCAGTGTCAGGCCCAGGCGTTTCGCCCGTTGCCACTCCTGCTGAAACCGCCGCTCGAAATGAGCCCGGTTCGGCAGGCTCGTCAGAGTGTCTGTCGCGACCTGTTCGAGCGCCGGTTCGAGCCGGTTCCAGCTCAGCAGAACATCCTCGCTCGTCAGCAGCCCGACCAGCTCTGATCCTTCGCGGACTTCGATGCATTCGATGATGCGGTGCCGAGTCTTCTTCGGTTTTGCTCGGTTACCGGTCGAGCCACCAACTTCCAGCGGCACGGAGATCAGCGATTCGACAATCCGCTGATGCCAGGAAGCGGAGACGTCGTCGAAGTCACGAATTGCCTGGCGGAACGTGTCGGACGAGATGATGCCGATCAGGCTGCCGTCGTCGTCCTGCACCAGAACGTGTCGGCATTCGTGGCGGGCAAACACCTGGGCCAGATCGATGAGCTGTGAGCCTTTGGCGATCACCGGCACGGAAGCCGGCTGGGCTTCGCGTCCTGCAACGTGGCTCTCAAAAAAACGCATCCTGTCTGCCATGGCGATCGTCTTCCGCAAGACGGACTCTGATCAGGTCTGGGGGACCGCGGCGAAATACCACCGCGTATCCAAACCCTGCCGCACGATCGCCCGACCGAAGCAGATTCCTCCCGCGAGATCCCTCGAATGGCCGTTCCTCGCCGCCACACGGCATCAAAACTGTCGCCACCTGACAGTCAATACCAGCCCGGACGTCACGACAATCCGGATTCTGAATCCGGCGCCTGGGTAAGCCAGTGCTCAAGCCTCGCAGCGCTGCTGCGGCTCTTCAAAGTTCTGCGGTTCGATCTGGATGGTGACGTGGTCGATGCCGCAGCGGTTGTGGACGAGGGTGCGGAGTTCGGTCAGCAGTTCGTCGTGCGGGCGCGAGCCGTCGGTGACGACGTGGCAGGAGACGGAATCGAGGCCGCTGGTGATCGTCCAGACGTGCAGGTCGTGAATCTCGATGACGCCGGCTGGCTCGGTCAGAGCAGACTTGAGCTGCGAGACATCCACGCTGGACGGAGCGGTCTCCATCAGGACGCCAACGGATTCGGCCAGCAGCCGCCAGGACGAGTAGAGAATCAGCAGGCCGATCACCGCCGAGATCAGCGGGTCGGACCAGTACCAGCCGAAGAAGTGAATCAGCAGGCCGGCGGAGATGGCCGCCACGCTGCCCAGGGCATCGGACAGAACGTGCAGCCAGGCTCCGCGCACGTTGAGATTGTCTTCCCGCCCGCCGTGCAGAATGAACAGCCCGGCGATGTTGACCAGCAGGCCGCCGACGGCGATGCCCATCATCAGCCCGCCCTGAACTTCCGGCGGCGACTGCAGCCGCTCCCAGGCTTCCTTGAAGATAAACAGCGACACAGCGACCAGCGACGTTCCGTTGAAGAGTGCCGCCAGAATCTCCGCCCGATGAAACCCGTACGTCCGCTGGCTACCCGACGGTTGCCGTGCCAGCCAGATCGCGAAGGCACTCAGCCCGAGCGACGCGACATCGGAGAACATGTGCCCGGCGTCAGCCAGCAGCGCCAGCGAGTTACTTAGTAGACCGCCGACGATTTCGGCGATCATGTACCCGCCCGCCAGGATCAGCGTCAGTAGCAACCGCTTCTGGTTGCCGTGCGCGTGACTGTGCCCATGCGAATGACCGTGGGCATGGCCATGAGGGTGAGAGTGGCCGTGCGAGTGTGAATGGTCGTGGCCGGTCATCCGTGATTCCGTGCGGTCGCCTTCCTGCTGGTCTCGTTTGACCCGAAGCCGCAGGCGACGGCGTTTTAGTTCTCTCTTGAAACGCCATCGCCTGCGGCTTCGGGTCAAACATTCTCTGCCGCACTTTCGGGCGACGTCAGTGAGCGGTCAATGTCAGGCCCGGCGGTCCGCGTGTCGCCGTCTCGTTTCGTGATGCCGATTTCGTCGAGGTACTCGCACAGAGGAACGGCGTGTTTGCGAGTGACTCCCCACGCGTCACGAAGCTGAGCCATCGTCGCGGGACCGAGTTCGTCAATCGCGGCTTTCGTTTTCTGTCGAGCCACTTCCAGAGCCTGCGGTGTCACATACAAACCGTCGGCCACACGGTGCAGCAGACCGTCTTCAACGCTCAGATTCAGAAGCTGCTCGGCATCCGCCAGCTTCAGGCCGACCTCTACGGCGAGTTCCTTCGACATCAGTGGCGCGAGTTCGCCGGACGAAATCCGTTCGAGCATTTCGTCGCGAGCTTTGCGTTGGGCTTTGGTCAGTTGAACCTGCAGGTCCGCCGGTCCGAAGTTGTCGCCGATCTGCACGAGCAGTTTCTGTTTGACGAGCAGTCCGATCACGGACTCCAGCAGGCTGGTCGACGTGATATCGCGGCACGCTGTCAGCAGTGTCGGCTTCGGCAGCGAGCGACGCGGCTGATGACGCAACACTTCCTCGCGAATCGTCCGCAGCACGGATTTGCAGAGAGCGTCCAGGCGGCGCTGCAGAATCTCGAACGTCTTCTCGCCGCTGCCAAGCTGTACGATCTCGCCGGCGCTCCGCAGTTCGTCGAGCAACCGCTGCAGTTCGCCGGGCATGATGCCGACGGAACTGGCGAGACTCAGATCGGCGCGGTCGATTGAATCCTGCTGCTCAAGCCGCACCGCGAGTCGCTCCGCGGGCGAGTCGCTTTGCAGCGCCGTGCCGAGCATTTCGATGTCGCGCAACCGGCGGATGTCGGGAATTGCTGAATCGAGAATCCGACCGCCGCCAATCGTGACCGCCGGCGAGGTGCGCCTCAGGATGAAGTGCTGTCCCCACGCGGCAACGACCGGTTCGGCCAGACGCAGTTCGGCGATGCCTCGCTGGCCCGCTTCCAGTCGTCGGCCTTTCAGGATCACACGAGCGGAGACCTCGCGCGTCCCCATGTGCAGGCTGACTTCGATGCGATCCTTCAGCGGCATCGGCGAACT
>JAPOLP010000621.1 GCA_029977045.1 Planctomycetota bacterium | reverse complement strand
GTGCCCCACAATCCAACTCCGGCGTTGAACATTCCGAACAGCAGAGACGTTCGGACAAGGCCCAGCGTTGGGACCAGGAACAGTGGAAACAGCAGCGACGCGATCAAAGCGCCGATGTAATCAAAGGCCAGAACCCGCGAAACCAGATCCTCGAAGTTCAAATGGCCTTTCAGGATCCGCATCAGCAGCGGCAGTTCCAGTCCGACAAGCACGCCGATCCCGAAGACTACTCCGTAGAGCACCGGGTGGAACCACGTCAGGCGGGCGAAGCTGAGAAACAGCAACGGCGTGCTGGTGCCGCCGAGCAGTGCGACACCGAGTTCGACTTCGATAAAAACGCGGGCGAGATTCCGTTTCACGAAGCCGGACAGCCAGGCACCAACGCCCAGGGCCGACAGGTAGACGCCGATGATCAGTGAGAACTGAGTGACCGAGTCACCCAGGACGTAACTCGCCAGCGTTCCGGCGAGAAGTTCATAGACGAGGCCGCAGGTCGCGATGATCAGGACGTTGAGATACAGCAACGCGAGGGGCGCTTGAGTCAGGCCGAAGTTCTTCGGCGCGGGACCGGTGCCAGCGGAAGTGTAGTCCGCATCAGTCTCTGATAACTCGACCGGTTCGGCGCTTTGGTCGAGTGACGATCCGTCGCTGCCGTCTGGTTCAAACTCAACCATGAATCGCGGCAGCAATGATGATTGAGATACCGATGATGATGGACCCGCACAGGATGCCCAGCGCGGTGTTCTGGTCCTCTTCGATTTCTTTCCAGAACGGCAGTGGCATCAGCTTGCTCATCAGGAAGATCGACAGCGCCAGCACGACAAGGCCGATGACGGCGAAGACGACCGCCGCGACGATGTGCTCGGTCAGCAGCGAGCCGTCCTCGGCTGCAAGAACAGGGCTGATCGCAAGGGCGACCTGTGACAGAAGTCCGGACATTCTGAAGTGCTCCTTGATGAAGTGTTTCCGCTCGATGTGACTTTTGTTGAATCCTGATGACGGCTTATTTGCCAAAGCTCCAGCCTGACGAGCCGTAGCCGTAACTGCGAATGCCTGTGCGATGTCCGCTTCCGGAGCCGCCGCTGGCGAAGCCCAGGTCAGGCGCCTTCCATCCCATCGCGAACGTGGCGCCGAGTCCGATGCAGAGCGTGATTCCGATTGTGATGTAGACGCGAACGAGCATGGTGTTTCACCTGGCGGGGGAACGGCCGACTGTGACGGGGAACCGTTGAGTTATTCGGATGAGTACGGGTTGAATTCGCTGTCTGACCAGCGGCTCATGTCCGAGAAAAAGTTCAGGACAAGGGCCGCAACTGGGATGATCGAGACCAGGAACAGTCCCCAGACGAGCAGCCAGGGATCGGCATTGCTGCTGATGGCACCAGCTGCCAGGAAGATCACGAACATGGCGACTCCGAATATGGCCCAGTAGCCGTAGATCGATTTGTCACACGGCAGCGGCTGGTTCGGGGCGACGCTGAAGGCTCGCGGAAGATCGTAGACGCCGAAGGCAGCTTCGACCTCGGCGTGAGGCATGTATCGCGCGAGTGTGTAGTTCACCTCGCCCAGATTCATCCGCACCTTGTCGACTGGCTGGCCTTCCGTCTGAGTTGCGACGGCCATCGAGCGTTCGACCGACAGGCTGTACGGCGGGCAGATGAGATCCCGCATCGCCACTTCTTCGCCTTTTTCGACCTTCCAGTAGAACTCGCCGAGCACGTCTTCAACGGTGGCAATGGCACGCTGAAATAATTTGAAAGTGTGCCCGTTCCAGTGAGCTGCGTTCTTGAAGTCGCGGACGTCAGCCGGCGAGATCGGTTCGGCGAAGCTCCAGTGATCATCGCTGTTGACGAGCCAGCGGAAACCGGCATCCGGCTGATAAAGCAGATACTCGGTCCAGAGGTACTTGCGATCGTACGTCACC
Source organism: Planctomycetota bacterium (assembly GCA_029977045.1). Lineage (GTDB taxonomy): Bacteria > Planctomycetota > Planctomycetia > Planctomycetales > Planctomycetaceae > JAPOLP01. The sequence goes on along the minus strand of JAPOLP010000621.1, from coordinate 2,396 downwards.
GACCGTCGCATGAATCCAATGACCGTGTATTCGACGTCGTCAATGCGGCCCTTCGTGCCCAGCGGGATCAGCGGCTTGACCTTCTGTTTCAGCGTCTTCAGGTAGGTCAGGTTTCCGGAGTCGCAGTCGAGCAGCGATCCGCAGAACGGGCAGCCGACTCGCTGAGTTTGATCAGGAGCCTGCAGTTCGAGTGTTCCAGCGCACTGCGGACATCTGACCTGCTTCGCGGAGATTTCCCTGGCTTCGGTGCGAGCCGGCTTGAGCCCCGTCAGTCCGATCTCGTCGAGCGACACCTGCCAGCCAAGATAGCCGGTTGGTTCTTCTCCGTATTCGAGTGTCGCGAACTGGCCGTCGGGGCCGTACAGGTCAGAGAAGTGGTGTTCGGAGTTCGGCTGGACGTCCCAGGGCATTTCCCCTTCGGCACCGGCAACTGTTGCGATGCCGGTCTCGGCGACGGTGAATTCGGACTCACCCAGAGGAATCGTCGAACCAGGCCGCAATGATTCCAGTGGTGGGAACGCCGAGCCATCTTTCGGCTTCTTCGGGAACGTGATGTAGAACCGACCTTGAGCTTCGGCGAGCCAGCCCCACTTGCCGTTGGGAAGTTCGGCGTACCATTCGTCCCAGACGCCGCCTGCGGAATGCTGATACTGAACGCGACCGACGATGCGAAACGGCTTGCCGCGAAACCTGCCTTTGACGCCGATACTCAGCGGAGACTGCGTGTCGACAAGGTCAGCCACCTTGCCGTGATCTTCAAGCTGCTTGTCGCCGCGAGCGACAATCGACCGACAGAACTCACAGACGGCGACCAGAGACGTCCGGCATTTGAATTCGACGGGAGCAGCGCAGGCAGGACAGGGCGCTTTCAGCCGAGCCATCGGTTGCTCTCCCGTGATCGTTCGTCGTCAAGAAATTGCGGCGTCGCGAGGTCGGATTCTGTCAGACCAGTATCCGAGCGTCGAGGGACTTCGCCGCCGAACGGGAGAGTCCGCGTCCGGTTCAGAAGCGTCCGACCGAGTAGGGCGCGACGTCGAGATGCGGCGTCTGGCCGGTGACAAGTTCGGCGATCAGGCGACCTGTCACCGGCGCGAGCGACAGGCCGAGCATGTTGTGGCCAGCCGCGACGAACGCGTTGGCCAGTTTCGGCAATCGTCCGATGATCGGCAGGCTGTCCCATGTCATCGGTCGCCAGCCGTACCAGGTTTCCTCTGCCGGACCATCGACCGGAGCAGCGAGGTACGGTCGTGCTGAGTCTCGCAACTGCTGAATACGATGCTCAGGAATCGTCGTGTCAAACCCGGAGAACTCCATCATGGAACCGAGACGGAAACCGTTCGCGAACGGCGACACGCCGACTTTGTGCTCGGGCAGCAGCATCGGATATCGAGGGCTCGGTTCAACACGCGGCATGGTTACCGAGTATCCCTTGCCTGGCTGAACCGGGAGTCGGCATTCAAACGCCGCTGACCAGTGACTGCTCCATGCTCCAGTAGCCAGAACAAACCGGTCGGCTTTCATGTCACCCTGCGATGTCTGCAGGGCGGTGATGTCTCCGGACGACTTGCGAACGCCGGTCAGTTCGCAGTCCTCGACGAACTGGACTCCCCGTTCCGCAAGCCGCGCAGTCCACTGGGAATTCAACCGGTCCGGACGCACTGACGCATCGCCGGGATAATGAAACGCTCCGGCGAGGCCCGGCTTCAGCGCGGGATCGAAGTCCGGCAGGCCGTCGCCGTCGATCCGCGTGGCTGAAACTCCGAAGTGCTCCGTCAGCAGGCGGTCAGTTTCGGCGAAGTGCTCCATGCCGCGTTCGGTCTGCAGAACATAGAGCAGGCCATTCTCTTCCCATTCGCAGTCGAGCGACAGTTCTGGGATCAGCTTGCGGTATTCGTCGATCGACGCATCGAGGATCGCCTGCAAAGCGGTGCCCGCTGTGAGCATCTGGCGGTGATTGCAACGGCGGGCGAACTGCCACATCCAGTTCCACAGCGTCGGACTGAATCGAGGCTTGACGCGAAACGGCGCTCGCGGGTTGAGCAGCGAACGCAGGGCCATTCCAATCGCACCGGGTTCGGTCAGCGGCAGAACGTGGCTCGGGCAAACGTAGCCGCAGTTCGCGTGCGAGCAGGCACCGGCGATCTTTCCCTGATCGATCACCGTCACTCGGAGGCCAGCCTGCGACAGGTAGTGCGCGCAGGCGATGCCAACGATCCCAGTACCGACAACGATGGCGGTCTCTGGCTGCTTTCCATCGGTCGAATGAGTAACTGACTGGCTGGCTGCGGAAGACGTCATGCCGGGCTCCCACCGATTCCGTTGGGGAAGGGGTCGCCGGCCTGCTGAATCAAAGTGCCTTCGCTGCAGACATACGCGGTCCCGGTGATCGTCGGGAT
>JAPOLP010000033.1 GCA_029977045.1 Planctomycetota bacterium | reverse complement strand
GCCCGCCGCCAGATGCGGATGTCGGCTCGCGAGTTCCACCAGCTTCGCCGACTCAGACGAGTTCATCGCGAGCGGCTTCGCGCACAGCACATGTTTGCCAGCCGCGAACGCCGCTGCCGCCATCTCGAAGTGCAGCCGGTTCGGAGTTGCGATATGGACTGAGTGAACAGTTCCGTCGCTCAGGACTTCCTCAAAGCTCTCGTAAGCACGCGGCAGTCCGTGCCGGTCGGCCTCGGCCCGCGATTTCTCCGGCGAGGAACCCAGAATTCCCGCGACCGCAACGCCGGCTCGCCGCAGAGCCTCGACATGCACCCAGCCCATGAACCCCGTGCCAATCACCACCGCACGCAACTGTGTCATCGTTTCGCCTGCCGTTGAGAACGCGAAGCTTTACATGGTTGGTCGTCACTCGCCGCCGAAGCGAGGTCCCCGGTTAATGCCTGCCACGAGCGTGTCACGACAGGCGGTCCGAGCCAGTATTTTGACCGACTCGGCAGGCCAGGCGTGCGGGGCATACGCTTCGTCAGCGAGCGACTGATTCCGTCTTCGACGTACCGGCAGCATCTGAGGCACCAGAACGGCCTCGCACGGCAGGCCGACGTTTGCCGGCCAGGCCTTCTGCCGAAACCTGCCGCACGACGCGCTGAGCGAGTTCGTCCATTTCGATGACGAGGCTCTCAACCTTTCCGGTCAGGTACATGAACATGATCAGCGACGGGATGGCGATGGCGAGACCGAACGCGGTCGTCAGCAGGGCAATCGCAATTCCGGCCGCAAGCTGGTCGGCCTTGCCCATCGCACCTGAGCTGGCGATGTCGTTGAAGGCCTGAATCATGCCGATGACCGTTCCCAGCAGACCGATCAGCGGAGTGACCGTCGCGACACCGTTCAGAACGCGCAGATGCTTGCGCAACTGGCTGACCTGTCGCTCGCCGCCGTCAATGATTGCCTGCTCGACTTCGACGCTGGGCCGTCCCCATTTGTGGACACCATGCAGGAACACAGCGGCGATCGGAGACGCGTTCTTCTCGCACAGGTCCGTGGCGTTGGCCTCGTCAAGCTTCCGCCGCTCGAGGCTGTCGAGAAAGGGCTCGACAAAAGTCGGCGGGATTACCCGCGTTCGCCGCAGCACAACCATCCGCTCGATGGCAAACCACAGGGCTATGACCGAAGCCATGAGGAACGGCACCAGCCAGATGCCCATCTTCTGCAGGATCTCGATGGGGTGCGTTGGGATTCCTGACGAAGTTCCGGCTTTGCTCGGATCGGTTATCTCGCCGCCACGGACTTCCAGCGGAGAGTCAAGGGGAAGCTCATCCAGTTCAACGATCGGGCCAGTCACTGGTACGGGCCCGTCTTCCTGAGCGAACAGGGGTGCGGCCATCGCCAGCAGCGACGTCAACGCGAGCGTGGTCAGCAGCGATCGACCAGACATACAACGGGTTCCGGGATGGTGGGCACGACAACTGCCAGAAACTCAACGTGCAGGGGCAGTTCCGAGTGCAGACATCTCTGTACCGCACTGCTCGCCCCAAATGAAGCCCTTCAGTCTTTCTCGGCACGAAAAAGAACTCCCGCCCACAAATAACCGCTTCGCCCCTTGAGTGTGCTGCAGTCCGCAAACTCAACCTCTCTTGCCGGGTTGTTCATTCTGCTCCCAGTGATGCCTCGTCGTTCCGTAGTCGAATCGGGTGCCAGTGAGTGCTTCAGGCGGCGCAGTTTCCTCGCTGTTTCGCAACGCTATGGTGTGACGTTGTCGCGCCCGATGCTGTTCTGCCAGGAGCGGGCTGTTCAAACTGCAGTTTCAGAAAGTTGTTCTGGAAGATTGGAAGCGTGTTCTGCTGGCCTGGGTCGAGCCCAGCGTTCGTGTTCGGGGGAGCATACACTCCGGTCGCTCTGCAATACGCCCTGATTTGCCCAGCGGTCGTTCTGACTCGGCCACCACTGGCGCGATAACGACACCCCACGTGACGAGCGTTTTGTGCTGAAGTGTCTCCAGGAAATCCACATGCGAGTCGTGTTTTTACTGCTGCTGATCTTCCGCCCCAGTTCGGTTCCAGCAGAAGAATCGTGGTGGCAGTTTCTCGGTCCGGATGGAAATGGGCATACGAACGCCACTGACCTCCCGCTCGAATGGACCGACCACGACAACGTTGCGTGGAAGACGCCAATTCATGATCGCTGCTGGTCCTCACCGGTAATCTCTGGCAACCAGATCTGGTTAACGACGGCCACGACTGACGGACACGGACTGTTCGCGGTCTGCATCGACAGGAGCACCGGTCGAGTTCTGCATGACCGGCAAATCTTCGACGTCGAGGAACCTCAGAAGATCAGTTCAGAGAACACCTACGCCACACCGACTCCCGTTATCGAGCAGGGGCGTGTCTTTCTGCACTTCGGGACGTACGGCACGGCGTGTCTGGACACGAAGAGCGGCGACACTATCTGGACTCGGCGTGATCTGACGTGCGATCACGAGGCCAACGCAGGTCCGGCCAGTTCGCCGACGATCATTGGGGGCAACGTTATTGTGCACGTTGACGGCCGAGATGTGCAGTACATCATCGCGTTGGACAAGGCGACGGGGAGCACTGTCTGGAAGACGCCTCGGTCGTACGACTATTTGACTGTGCCGGTCCACATGCGGAAGGCCTACGGAATGCCGGGTATCGCTCCGCGAGGCGACGGAATTCAACTTGTCAGTTCGGTCGCTCAGGGCGTTTATGCGTACGACATCAAGGGCAGGGAGCTTTGGCGGGTCCGGCACAAAGGCTGGTAGATCGCACCTCGGCCCGTGGCGGGGCACGGTCTCGTGTTTGTGATCGTTGACCGAGACCACCCGGAACTCTGGGCCATTCGCCATGACGGTTTCGGAGACGTCACGGAAAGTCACATCGCCTGGAAAGAGACCCGCAGTATGCCGGCCCGATGTACGCCGCTGCTGGTTGAGGGCCTGCTTTACGTCGTAAACCGTGCCGGAATTATGACGTGCCTTGAAGCGAAGACTGGAGAACTCGTCTGGAAGCAGCGGCTGGAAGGCGAGTATTCAGCGACACCAGTTTTCGCGAAGGATCGCATCTACCTGTTCAACGAAGACGCTGCCTGCACCGTCATCCGGCCTGGCAGGAAGTTCGACGTGATTGCTGTGAACTCACTGGCAAAGCAGCAACTCCTGGCCAGTCCAGCCGTTGACGGTAACGCGTTCATCGTCCGCACGGCGGAATTCCTCTACAGAATCGAAACCGGTGTGCGGAGAGTCGCCGATTCTCAAGTCGGCTCGAAGTCGTTCATTGGCCGTTGGGCTATCGGCCAGCCAAAAGGCGGTGGAAAGCCGAACTTCGTCATGACGCTGAATGCGGATTTCACTGCGAGGAAAAGTCATGTGCCTGGGGCGACCGGCAAATGGCAGCTGGTCGACGGTGAAGCACGAGTCACTTGGAGCGACGGTTGGCGCGACATGATTCGCCGGGACGACGAGCAATATCGAAAGCTCGCGTTCCGACCGGGGACCGATTTTGATTCGGTTCCAGACAACACCGAAAGTGCCGAAATGCTCCCGTGATCGTCACACTTCCTCGGATAGGATCAGGTTGCAGGTATGATAGCGAACATGACGGACCACGGGTTTAGTTATCAGTTCGGTTCCTGACGCTGAGTGAACGCTGCTGCGAAGAACTGTCGGCTGGCAAGGTCAATGAGTCCGGAACTCAGTTGCACTTACCGGCGAAGCTGTCCTGCCTGGATTTGAGCCAGGTTCGCCGCGAGAATGCTTCGATGACTTGCGGTTGGATCGTCGTTGCAGGTCCCTGCAGGTGAGCGTTCCCGTCAGAGTTCAGTCTCCGGCTTTGCTGTCGGTCCCGATTTAGACCCCGGTCGCCGTTCGCGAAGGTGGCCACTGGAGCAGTTTCGTGAATTGCTTTTCGATAACGCTGATAACGCAGTCGGTTGTTGTTCTCCTTCTGCTCATTCCGACCGGAACCCGGGGAGAAGACAGTGTCGGTCGGGAAACGAATCGACGCGACTTCTTTGAGTCCCGTATCAGGCCCGTGCTGATTGAGAACTGTTACGAGTGCCACAATTCGACGGGTACGGCGGAAGGTGGGCTCGCGGTTGACTTCAAGGGCGGTCTGCTGAAAGGTGGCGATCACGGGCCAGTCATCACGCCTGGCGACCTGAAGCAGAGCCGGCTGCTGGCGACGCTGCGGCACGAGATTGAAGGTCTCGAAATGCCGCAGGGCGGGCCGAAGCTCGAACCACGCGTCGTTGCGGACTTCGAGAAGTGGATCGTCGATGGAGCGTTCGATCCGCGTGACAGGCCGCCGACCGCTGAGGAACTCGAAGCGGCGACTGCCTGGGCAACGACGCTGGAACGTCGCAAGGAATGGTGGAGCTTTCAGCCGATCAAACCGCAGGCCGTGCCTGTCGCGTCGGGTGGCGGCAGCGGTCATCCCATCGACCGGTTCGTGCAGGCGAAACTAAAGGAGGCTGATCTGGCCGCGGCTGAAACTGCTGAGCCAGCGGCTCTGGTGCGACGATTCTACTTCAACCTGATCGGGTTGCCTCCCAGCAGCGAGGAAGCGAGAACCTGGACGAAACGCATCTCCGAGGCGAAGCCTGGCGAGCGACAGGCTGTTATCGGGCAGCTCATTGAAGAACTGCTCGCCAGCGAACGATTTGGCGAACGCTGGGCGCGGCACTGGATGGACTGGATTCGTTATGCGGAGTCGCATGGCAGCGAAGGCGATCCGGAGATCTCCGGCGCGTGGCAGTACCGTGACTATCTGATTCGGGCATTGAACGCCGACGTACCCGTCGATCAGCTCATTCGTGAGCACGTTGCCGGGGACCTGCTGAGAGAGCCTCGGATCAACCGAGAACTCGGCATCAATGAATCTGCGATCGGGCCGGCACACTGGCGGATGGTCTTTCACGGTTTCGCGCCAACCGACGCGCTCGATGAGAAGGTGCGGTTCATCGACGACCAGATCAACTCGTTCTCGAAAGCGTTTCTCGGTCTGACGATCTCCTGCACGAGGTGCCACGACCACAAGTTCGATGCGATCAGCCAGAAGGACTATTACGCGCTGTTTGGCATCCTCGGTTCGTGTCGGCCAGGCCGGACGGTGATCGATCTCCCCGAGCGAGTGAATCTCAACCGCGAAAAGCTGGCGACCTTGAAGCCGCAGATTCGCGATGCCGTCGCAAGAGACTGGGCGTCAGGTCTCGACAGTCTGCGCTCGGCGATTGCTGCTGAGGACGGACCGGTTCGGCAGGCGGACAAACCGGGAGCCGTGCTGAATCTGCTGTTTGAACTGCGGCAGGCTGTGGCTGCTGACAAGGAATTCACGGCTGAGTGGCAGCGTCACGCGGTGGCATTTGAGCAGCAGAGATTAGACAAATCTGGCGAGAGTGCGTTCCGCTCGACGCTTGGAGATGTTGAGCACTACTCAACGTGGTTCGCGTAGGGAGCGGGGCTCGATGAGCACGCGAGCAACTCTGGCGAGTTCGCAATCGAACCGGGCGGTGATCGCGTGCTAACCGGAATCTATCCGGCGGGAGTCTACTCGCACGTTCTGTCGACAAAGCACGGAGCGCGGCTTACGTCGCGTGACATCAGTCTGGGCGAGGACCTTGAATTGTGGGTCCGTGTCATCGGTGACGGTGGAGCGACCGTCCGGTATGTCGTGCAGGATTATCCTCGTAATGGCACCGTGTACCCCGTGGCTGACCTGAGCGGAGACTGGAAGTGGCAGCGTTATGACCTGGCTTATTGGAGTGGTGACGATGTCCACATCGAACTGACGACCGCTGCCGACGCGCCGCTGCTTGTGAAGAACCAGCCGCGATCATGGTTTGGACTGCGCGAGGCGATCGTGCGACGTAAGGATCAACCGGCTCCGGTTGAGTTCTCCGAATACCTCGCTCCGCTGTTTGATGCCGCAACGAAGAGGCAGCCGAAGTCGGTTGCTGAACTGGCGGCGCTGTACGGCGACGTGATCCAGGCGGCAATCGCAGCCTGGCAGGACGACTCGGCCAGCGACGAACAGGCACTTCTGCTCGACGCGTGCCTGCGACAGGGGCTCCTTCCGAATCAGACAACGACGCTGCCGACGGCTGCTCCGCTGGTGGGCGAGTATCGGCAGCTTGAAGAGGCGATTCCGGTACCAACTCGCGTTCCCGGTCTCGACGAATCAGTCGGTCGCAACCAGCCGCTGTTTGAACGAGGCAACCACAAGCACCCCGGCGATCCGGTACCCCGGCGTTTTCTGGAAGTGATCGACTCGGCTCCGTACGCCACCGAGCAGAGCGGGCGGCTGGAGTTGGCCGACGATCTGCTGAGGCCGGACAATCCGCTGACTCGGCGAGTGCTGGTCAATCGTGTCTGGCATCACCTGTTCGGCCAGGGGATCGTATCGACGCCGGATAACTTCGGGCGGCTCGGGGACGTGCCCAGCCATCCGGAACTGCTGGACTGGCTGGCGTTGCGGTTCGAGGCGGACGGCTGGTCGCTGCGAAAACTCATCCGGCTGATCGTGACTTCAGGAACCTGGCAGCGGTCGTCGCGGGCTTCTGAGCAGTCTCAGGAGCTGGACCCGGAGAACCGGCTGCTGTCTCACGCGAACGTGCGGCGACTGGAAGCCGAGGCGATTCGCGACGTTATGCTGACCGTCTCGGGGCGACTGGAGCATCAGACCGGTGGAACGCCGGTCGACGGCAACGCTCCGCAACGCAGTGTCTATGTGCGCGTGCGACGCAACTCACTCGATCCGTTCCTGCGAGCGTTCGACTTTCCCGAACCATCTGCGACTGTCGGGCGTCGCGACGTGACCAACGTACCGGCACAGTCGCTGACGATGCTCAACGACGAACAGGTTTCCGGATACGCGACCGCGTGGGCACAGCGAGTCCTGCAGCTTCCGGTTGATGGCGAGGCCGGCGCGGCGCAACGACAGCGGATTCAGGACGTCTTCCTGTCAGCGTTCGGACGCGAAGCCAGTGACGGCGAAGTCGAACGTTCTCTGCAGTACGTCGCGGCGACCAGGGCGAGAATCGAAGAGCAGCAGCGAGATGTCGCCGTGCTTGAAAGATCAGTCGCTGCTTGTCGTGAGCAGATCGAGGCGTTGAAGTCGCCAGTTCGCAAGCGATTGCTGGACGCCCTCAAGAAGGACGGTGACAAGGCGGTGGGATTCGTTCCGGAACCGATCGGACGCTGGGAGTTCGCTGGAAACGCGGAAGATGTCGCAGGCGGGGCTCACGGTGAGTTGCGCGGTGGAGCGAAGCTCGTTGACGGGGCTCTGGTTGTTTCGGGTGGCGGGCATGTCGTGACGAAGCCGATCACGAAGACTGTGCGTGAAAAGACGCTCGAAGCCTGGGTGCAGCTCGACAATCTCGATCAGCGTGCCGGAGGCGTGATTACGATTCAGACTCCGGACGGCGTGTTCTTCGATTCGATCGTGTTCGCCGAACGCGATCCCCGGCAGTGGCTGGCGGGCAGCAACAACTTCGCTCGAACGCAGCCGTTCAACGGGCCTCGTGAAGAGGAAGCCGCCGGGCAGCCCGTCCATGTGGCAATCGTCTACCAGGCCGACGGAATGGTCATTGGCTACCGCAACGGCAAGCCATACGGGAAGCCCTACAAGAGTAACGGGCCGTACGAGTTCAAGGCTGGCCAGGCAGTCGTGAGCTTTGGAGTCCGGCATCTCCCGGCGGTTGGCAACCGGTTGCTCTCCGGAAAGATCATGCGGGCTCAGCTTTACGATCGAGCCTTGTCAGCAGAAGAAGTTGCCGCGTCTTCCGGAGCATCTTCCGACTTCGTGCCGGACAGCCGCGTGATGGCGGAACTCACAGCTGACGAACTGGAAACGATCGCCAGACTCAACCTCGATATCGGGGCAGTGGAAGCAGAACTGAAGCACCTCGGCAGCGTGCCAGATGAGATCAACGACGTCGCGCTGTGGAGCGAGTTGGCTCGCGCGATCTTCACATTCAAGGAGTTTATCTATGTTCGATAGGTACTCGCGACGAGCGATGCTGCAGCGAACGTCTGCTGGCTTTGGCGCGGTCGCGCTGAGCGGGTTGCTGCACGAAGCGGCGATGGCGGAACGTGTCGGCCTGCCGGCGGATGCTGCACTGAAGAAGACGCATCACGAGCCAAAGGCGAAGCACGTCATCTTCTGCTTTATGTCCGGAGGCGTTTCGCACGTCGATTCGTACGATCCAAAGCCGATTCTGAAGAGGTTCCACGGCAAGCCGATGCCCGTGAAACTCGAACGGACGCAGTTCAACAACAACGGGAACGTCATGGCGAGCCCGTTTGAGTTCGAGAAGGCCGGTGACAGTGGCATCGAAATCAGCAGCATGTTTCCCGAGATGCGGAAGGTCGTTGACGAGCTGGCTGTTGTTCGATCGATGACGACGCCCGTCAATGAGCACGCTCAGGGCAACTTCTTCATGCACTCGGGCTTCCCGACGATGGGCTTTCCCAGTGCCGGAGCGTGGTGCGCGTACGGCCTGGGCCGCGAGAACCGGAACCTGCCTGGCTACGTCGTGCTGCAGAGTGGCCACGCGGTGCCGCCTCATGGTGGCGTCAGTCTCTTCAGCAATGGCTATCTGCCGGCTCAGCATCAGGGCTCGATTCTGCAGGCCGATCAGCCGGAAGCGATCCGGAATATTCGACCGCTCGATCCGCAGCGAGCCCAGCGTGAGCGGCTGACGTTTGCCGAGTCGTTTGATCGTGAGTTCCTCGCCGAAGCGTCGGGGGATGCACAGATCGAGGCCGCGATACTGAATTACGAGACGGCGTTTCGGATGCAGGCTTCCGTTCCCGAACTCTGCGACATTTCCGGTGAGACTGAGGCGACTCATCAGAAGTATGGGCTGGATTCGGACGATGCTGAAAAAGCGGCGTACGCCCGGCAGTGTCTGCTCGCTCGGCGTCTGGTTGAACGCGGAGTGCGGTTCATCGAGCTGAGCTGCCTGACGAAGGGCATCGGGGCCGGCGGTGCCGCGAATCCGTGGGACCAGCATGGTGACCTGGAACGCGGGCACGGAGCGATGGGCTTTCAGGTCGATCAGCCGATTGCTGCACTGATCGCTGACCTCCGTGAGCGAGGGCTGCTGGACGAAACGCTCATCGTCTGGACGGGCGAGTTTGGCCGGACTCCGTTCTCACAAGGCAGCAATGGGCGGGACCATAATCCATTCGGCTTCAGTGTCTGGCTGGCCGGCGGCGGAGTGAAAGGCGGCACGGTCTACTGGTCGACGGACGAGTTCGGCTATCACGCCATTGAAAACAAGTGTGGCGTGTACGACCTCTGGGCGACCGTTCTGCACCAGCTCGGAATCGACCACGAACGTCTGACGTACCGCTACAGTGGCCGCGATTTTCGCCTGACCGACGTGCATGGCGAAGTGCTGAAGCCGATCCTGGCATGACAAACTGATGAGCCATCTGGAGGCTGCAAATTGATTCGTAATCTCGTGACGCTGGCGAGTCTGCTCGTACTTTTCTGTTCCGCCAGACAGGTTTCGGCTGCCGGGGAACTGTGGCTGGATGGTCGCTGCAAAACTCTGGCGAGTGATCTGCTGGGGCCGTTTGTCAGGCTGGATGACGGCAGCGTGCTGGCGATCGATAGTGCGGCGACGTTTGTCAGCGGCGACGGCGGACAGTCGTGGTCGGAGCCGCGACCGCTGTTCGATTACGGGCAGAAGATCACGGTCAGTAACGAGCGGGCACTGCTGCGAACCCGCGACGGAGTGGTCATCGCCGCGTTTATGAATCTGCAGGAGCGGCACTGGACCTGGCAGAACGAATTGCATGACGCCCCGGGAGCGAAACTGCCTACGTACGTCATGCGCAGTCTCGACGGCGGTCGGACGTGGCAGGATATCCAGAAGATGCACGACGACTGGAGCGGTGCCGTTCGCGACATGATTCAGACGATCGACGGTCGGGTGATCTTCACAGCGATGAAGATGCGACATGATCCAGGGCGGCATTCTGTGTTGACGTATTCGTCGACCGACGACGGAGCAACCTGGAAGCCGAGCAACCTGATCGATCTGGGAGGCCGCGGGCATCACGGCGGAGTGACCGAGCCGACGATTACGCAGCTTCGAGATGGCCGTCTGTGGCTGCTGATTCGTACGAACTGGGGTGAGTTCTGGTCTGGCTACTCGCGTGACGGCGGGCGGTTCTGGAACGTGCTCCAACCGTCAGGGATCGCCGCGAGCAGCGCGCCCGCTCTCCTGAAGCGACTGAAAAGCGGCAGGCTTTTGCTGCTGTGGAATCGACCGTTTCCGGAAGGGACGAATTCCTGGCCACTCAGTGGTGGCGACGGGTTGTGGTCCGACGTTCCGGTCAGCAACTTCCGCGAAGAGCTTTCTCTGTCGATGTCTGAAGACGACGGCAAGACGTGGTCGAAGCCGGTGGTGATCGGTCGCCAGAGCGGAGCACGCCTGTCGTACCCGTACGCCTTCGAGTATCAACCCGGCGAAATCTGGCTGACGACAATGCAGGGCGGATTACGGCTGAAGCTCAGGGAATCTGATTTTGTCAGCGAGTAACGGTTGATCTTCTGAATGCACAATCGGAGCACAGAATGCAGCGTCTCTTTTTTATCCTGGCGTTACTTGCTGGCGGCCTCGTTTCAGATGCCGTCGCAAAAGACTGGTTGTTCGTGACTCTGCTCGAGAAGAAGCAGATCGTGACGTTTGAACGGCATCCTGAGTCAGGAATGCTGACTCGACTGGGGACGACCGATTGTCCGGCGGAGCCAGCGTGCATGGCATCCTCGCCGGATCGGCGCAAGTTGTTTGTGTCTTTTCGATCGACCGGCCAACTGGCGAGTTTCCGGATCGATCAGGCGAATGGAGCACTGAAGCTGCTGAGCGTCGCGAGTGGCGGCGACGACCCTGCTTATCTGTTGCCGGATCGGACGGGGCAGTTTCTGCTGAGTGCCTATTACCAGTCGAACAAGGTCTGCGTTCACGCGCTGACGCCCGGTGGCGAGATCAGGCCGGAGCTACTGCAGACGATTCCGACCGCTGAGAAGGCCCACGGTGTAGTGCTCGACTCACGAAACCAGATCGCTTTTGTGCCACACACTGGTGCGAATCGCATCTACCAGTTCCGGTTTGATGTGTCGTCTGGCCGGTTGGCCGCGAACGAGCCAGAGTTTGTGGCTACGGATGCTGCCGATCATCCTCGCCATATCGCTCTGCATCCGAACGACCGCTGGGCGTACGTCAGCAACGAGGCCGGCGACTCACTGGCCGTGTTTGAGGTCTCAAAGTCCGGGACTCTGCGGCGAATTCAGACAGTCAGTTCACTGCCGGACGGCTTAGATGGAGCACGGAACTCGACGGCTCGGCTGGAGATGACACCCGATGGCCGGTTCGTCTACGTCGCGAATCGCGGGCACGACAGCATTGCCGGATTCGCGATCGATCAGACGACTGGGCGGGCGACGTCGCTTGGTCAGACGACGACCGAGCAGACGCCGCGGTCGTTTTCGATCGAGTCCAAAGGCCGGTATCTGTATGCAGCCGGGCAGGGCAGTGGCCGCGTTGCGGCGTTCCGAATTGGTCTCGATGGTTCGTTGACTCGGTTCCAGACTGTTGATGCCGGCCCGATCGCCTGGTGGGCTCTTGCGGTTGATGCCGCGAAGTAGGCTGTCTGAGTGTACTTCAACGATTGCAAAGAACTATTCAGCATGGCCGATTCACCCAACGTGCTGCTCATCACAACCGACCACTGGCCAGCTCATCTGCTGGGGTGTGCCGGGCATCCGGTGATTGAGACGCCGACGCTCGACGAGCTGGCTCGGTGTGGCGTGCGCTACACGAATGCGTACAGCGAATGCCCGGTCTGCATTCCGGCGCGACGGAGTCTGCTGACGGGGCAGTGTCCGAGAACTCACGGCGACCGAACGTTTCAGACAACGCTGCCGATGCCGGATGTGCCAACGATTGCCGACTGCTTCAAAGGAGCGGGCTATCAGTGCTTCGCTGTCGGAAAAGTCCACGTATATCCACAGCGGGCTCGCGCCGGTTTTGATGACGTGATTCTCGCCGAGGAAGGCCGGCCTCACTGGGGTGTGTGGGACGACTACGACATCTTTCTGGGAGATCGTGGCTTCGCGGGCCGGCAGTTTGATAACGCGATGAGCAACAATCAGTATTCGGCGAGGCCCTGGCATTTGCCGGAAGACTGTCATGTGACGAACTGGACCGCTCGCGAGATGTCGCGAACGATTCGCCGCCGCGACCCGACTCGACCTGGCTTCTGGTATTTGTCGTTTCCGCATCCGCCCCAGCCGCTGGTCCCGCCGCAGCACTACTGGGATCTGTATGGAGAACGGGAACTCGATGAGCCCGCTTATGGCGACTGGGTTCCGTCGGCCTGGCGAGTGGGCGGTGAGCCCCCGGCCAGCAACGATGCTGCTTCAATGCCGTACCGACTGCAGATGCAGTACGAAAGCTGGGACGTTCGCACGCGACGCGCGATTCAGACCGGTTTGCGAGGCTTCTACGCGCTCTGCACTCACATCGACCACCAGCTGAGGCTCGTGCTGGGGACGCTGCGTGAGGAAGGCATTCTCGACGACACGATCATTCTGGTGACGGCAGATCATGGCGACATGCTCGGACGGCACGGCCTGTGGGCGAAGCGGCTGTATTACGAACCGTCGGCGAATGTCCCGATGATCCTTGTTGACCGGAAGCGAGAGCCACGATCAACTCCCAATTCAACGGATGATCGCCTGGCCGGCCTGCAGGACGTTATGCCGACGTTGCTCGACCTGGCCGGGCTGGAAGTTCCGGAGTCCTGCGACGGACGTTCGATTGTTTCAGAAGAACGCCGTTCGCACCTGTATGGCGAGTGCAATGAGGATGCCTCGGCGACTCGCATGATCCACGACGGTCGACACAAGCTGATCTACTACCCGGCAGGCAACCGGCGTCAGCTCTTCGATCTGGAAACCGACCCGCAGGAACTGACCGACCTGGCAGATTCGCCGCAGCACGCGACGACGCTCGATGACCTGACGCAGTTACTGCAGGGCGAGCTGTACGGCAGCGATCGCGGCTGGCTTGACGCCGACGGCAACCTGGTCGGCCTGCCGGATCAGCCGTTTCCGGCATTTGGCAACCGTGGCCTCTCCCTGCAACGCGGAGTCCACTGGCCTCCGCCGCCGGTGATCCCACCAAAGTCCGGCGAGACGAACGCCGGGACGAACTGACGACCGCACGTCGCCAGAGTAGCCATCTCGCTCCGCCGAGATGAGCCGCCGTCAGTTAAGACCTGAAAATCGCTCATAGATGCAGCATGCGGCGATACGCCATCGCACGCTCGGCAATTGTTCTCGCAGTCACCGGCAACGGCAGCGTCTTTTCGCCATTGGATACCGAACTCCGCGTACGGCTCATCTCGGCGGAGCGAGATGGCTACTTTGAGTTTGTTGGCAGTGGGCCGAGGCCGACTCGCGGGCAGATTTTCAGGAGTGGGCACTCGGTGCACTTCGGGCGACGGGCGATGCAGATGGCGCGGCCGTGGTGGATCACTCGGTGCGAGTAGTTGATCCACTCTTTCTTCGGCAGGACGGCCTTCAGGTCGCGTTCGATGATCTCCGGATTCTTCGATGTCGTCAGACCCAGCAGGCCGCTGATCCGTTTGACATGAGTGTCGACGACGACTCCGCTGGCAATTCCGTACCAGGTGCCAAGTACGACATTCGCGGTCTTGCGACCGACGCCCGGCATGCTGGTCATCTCGTCGAGCGTCTGCGGTAGTTCGCCATCGAAATCGTCGACGAGCTTCCTGGCCATGCCCCGAATGTTTTCTGCTTTGGCTCGGAAGAAACCCAGCGGACGAATGATTGCTTCGACGTCTTTCTGCTTTGATTTCGCGAGCACAGCTGCCGTCGGGTACTTCGCGAACAGGGCTGGCGTCGTCGCGTTGACCCGTTCGTCGGTGCACTGAGCGGACAGGATCGTCGCTGTTAGAAGCTGGTAGGCCGAATCGTGGTGCAGGGCGCACTCGGCAACCGGGTATGACTTGCGCAGCGCATTGACCACTTTGCGAGCCTGTGTCTTTTTGTCAGCCAATGCGGCTTGATCGGGTCCGGTCATAGCGATTAAGGCATTCTTTGCCGTTTGAACTGGATGAATTGATTTCCGCTGCCCAGAATCTTCTCCCGCGTCACAGGGCCGGCTGCGGCCAGGTGCCCAGCGTAAACAGCAGGATTCGTCAGGCGAACAAGCCCAGGCAGGGCCTCGCCGGGAAGGTAGCGATGGAGGAACTGCCCGAGAAGTATCTGCTCGGCATCTACCTGTTCAATGAGGAAGAGTTCTTCGAGTGCCATGACGTGCTGGAAGAACTCTGGGCGGACACGATGGGAGAATCGCGTCTGTTCATTCAGGGATTGATTCAGGCGGCTGTTGCCATGTTCCACTTCGGGAACGAGAACCTCGGTGGCGCCCGCAAGATGTACCACTCGGCGGTCGAGAAGCTGCAGCAGTACCCGTCGCCGTACATGGGCATCGACCTGCTGAGGTTTCTGGTCGACTTCGAGCACTGTTTTCAGGAACTGCTCGATGCCGGCACGACTTATCCGCAGGGTGTCGAACTGAGAGATGATCGCGTGCCGATCATCCGCCTGGCCGAGGATGACGATCAGGCGTGAATGGAGCTGGCAGGGCTGGGCCGGTCGAGCATTGATGTCGGCGGATCTCGGGGGCAGAGATTTCCGCAGGCGGGTGATGGTTGCCCGGCGTGCCGTTAACGGAATCCCTTCCCGTTAAAACGCGAGGTTTTGAGCGTCGATGTTCGCGTCAACCAACTCGTCGGAACCGACTGCCGGATTTTCCGGGCGGGCGCCGATCTTCCCACTGCCCAACGCGTCGCTGTTCCCCAGCGTGCTGCTGCCGCTGCATATCTTCGAGCCTCGTTACCTATGCATGGTCGAGGACGTTCTGAGTTCCGACGGGTATCTGGCCCTCGCGTTGCTCAAAGACGCGGCTGATAAGAACTACGCCACCAAGAACTGCGAAATTCACGAGACCCTGTGTCTCGGACGCGTCGTCGCTGATGAACGTCTCGACGACGGTCGCTACTACCTGCTGATGCAGGGCATCTGCCGGGCACGCCTGCTTGCCGAGGTGCCGACCGACCTGCCGTACCGCACGGGGATCATCGAACCACTGGCCGACCAGTACGCGAGCGAGCCGGTGATCAACCGCGACCATCGCAAGCAGGAACTGGTCAGTCACTTCAGCAGCCTGTTTCCGCAACTGGGCATCGAGCAGAAACTGCTGGCGGCACTCGATACCGACGTTGCTCTCGGCGAGCTGTGTGACGTGATCGCACACGCGATGCGGCTTGAATCTGAGGTTGCCTGGCGGTTGCTCGAACAGGCCGACGTCGACGAACGCAGCGAACTGATTCTCGAACTGCTGAAGCTGCAATGTCGCGACGCAAAGAACCCGCCTGGCTTCCCGCCGTCGTTCAGCCTGAACTGACGCGGTTCTCATCGTTTGACCGCAAGCCGCAGGCGTGCGCGTTTGTAGCTCACTCAACTCGGTCAGCGCGCACGCCTGCGGCTTGTGGTCAAAGAGACTACTCCAGCCCGAATCGCTCCTCGATCTCCTTCAGCTTCTTGTAGAGCGTGCCTCGGCCAATCCCGAGGATTCGGCAGGCCTGCATCTTGTTGCCACCCGTCTGCCGCAGCACGGCTTGAATATGCCGCAGTTCGGCGTCGGCAAGTGACTGCGGCGCGTCGGACTCGACGGACGTTTGAGCGTCCTGATCCGGGGGCAATCCCGGGTCGCTTTGCGTCGAGCCGAGTCCGAGGTCGGCGATCGTGATCTCGGTCCCGGTTCCCAGAACTGCGGCTCGTTCAATCGCGTTTTTCAGTTCGCGGACATTGCCCGGCCAGGCGTGTGTTCGTAATGCGGAAGCCGCCCCCGCAGAGAGCCTTTCCGGACCGCGACCTGTCTGGCGGCGCAGGTCGGCGAGAAAGTGTTCGGCCAGCAGAATGACGTCGTCGCTGCGGTCGCGGAGTGGTGGAATCGAGAGTTCGATGACCCGCAGCCGGAAGTAGAGGTTCTCTCGGGACTTCCCTTCGGCGAGCAGCGCTGTGGAACGCGACGTGGTCGTTGCAGAGTTGGAAACATCTGGTCTGAAGTCTCTGGCCAGGGGGCAGTTTCAAGAGGCGGCCCTCGATTGACGTGACGAAGGTCGCAGTTTCCCGGCTTGGAAATTGACGTTCGCGACAGGATTCGGCAGGGCGGTTTCGTGAATCCTGCGGTTTGCAGTCTCATTTGCCGTGTTAGCACTGAATCGATGGTACTGAAG
>JAPOLP010000188.1 GCA_029977045.1 Planctomycetota bacterium | reverse complement strand
GGTATCGAGCCGTTTGCCGAACGGCGTTGCCTGGACGCTCTGTAGCAGCTTCTGGACGGCCAGCGTTTCGACTTCGGTGATCGCGTTGTAAGCCGTCAGTGGGACGAGTTCCGAGTAGCCGTTGCCGCCCTCGAAGATGGCCGGTGTCCAGCCGAGGTTCTCGACGAAGCGCTTCATCCAGTTCTTCGGGTTGTGGCCCAGATTCGCGACAAGCACGCCCGAGCTGTAGTCGTAAAGTCGTCGACCGTCAGCGGTCCAGTGGAAGCAACCGGCTGACTTCGCCAGCACGGCCTGGCTCGGCGTGAAGGTCCGCAGCGCCAGAGGCTCCTGATGAGCGACGACGTCGCGGGCGGCGTTGGAACGGTCTTCTCCGGGGAACGTGATCGTGTCAGTCATGGAGGGAGTCCAGAGTTGAGAGTCCAGTGTCCAGAGTTAAAAGGCAGACTGTCGCGAAGCCTGCACACGGTTGCTGCGGGTACCTGGTGATGTGTTAGCCCTGGCCGCAGCTTCCGCCGCCGCAGGTGCCGCCGGTTGAGCAGCCGCCGGCCAGGGGTAGAGACTGGTGGGCGGCGAACAGTTCGCGGGTGCGGCTGTCGCCGGTGACGATTTCAAAGCCCAGATCCTCGATCATCTGGAAGTCGGCCGAGGCGGCCTGGCCCTTCGTCGTGAGGTAGTCACTGACGAACAGCGAGTTGGCCGGGTACAGCGACATCGCCTGCATCGACCGCAGGTTGACTTCCCGGCCGCCAGCGACGCGAATTTCGGTGTCCGGGTTCGCAAAGCGGAACAGGCACAGAGCTTTCAAACAGAATCGAGGATCGAGGTCTCGCTTGCCTTCGAGCTGCGTGCCGTCGATCGGGTTCAGGAAGTTGACGGGAATCGATTCGACTTTCATCCCGGCCAGTTCAAGAGCCACGTCGACCAGGTCGCCGTGATCCTCGCCCATTCCGGTGATCACACCACAGCACAGCTCCATGCCGGCTTCGCGGACCGTCTTCAGCGTGTCGAGCCGGTCCTCGTACGTGTGCGTTGTGCAGATTTCGTCGTAGTAGCGGCGGCTGGTGTTCAGGTTGTGATTGATCCGGTCGACACCGGCTTCCGCGAGCGTCGCCGCCTGCTCAGAGTTCAGCAACCCCAGGCAGCAGCAGATATGCAGGCCGTAATCGGCTTTGATCGTCCGCACGACGTCGGCGACACGATCGACTTCCGAGTTCGTCGGGCCGCGACCGCTGGTGACGATGCAGTACGTCCGGGCCTGAGCGTCGTAGGCCTGCTTCGCGCCGGCGAGAATCTGCTGCTCGTTAAGCAGGCTGTATTTCTCGATATCCGCCGTCGATTTGACGTTCTGTGAGCAGTAGCCGCAGTCTTCCGGACACAGGCCGCTCTTCGCGTTCTTCAGGAAGTACAGGTGCACCTTGTTGGCAAAGTACCGCTCGCGAATCAGCCACGCGGCGTCGAGCAACTGCAGCAGCTCGGCGTCGCTCGAATCCAGTACCGCGAGCCCTTCCTCGCGCGTCAGTTTGTGCCCGTCAAGAATACGCTGAGCCAGTTCAGACCAGCTCGCCACACGGGCCGGCACATCCACAGTCGACATTTCCGCCTCGGAGTTTTCAAAGTCTTCGGAACGCGAACCTGACAATAACCACACTGTATTGGCGGGGCAGTCAGGCTGCGGGAGCGGGGGAGTCTAACGTCCCGCGAGGCTCGTTGCAGCGAACCGCGCCGCTCGGGCGAGCCGCGGTGATTCGCAGCGTTCGCGAGTGGACGCAGGCGACCTGCTGGCCGATGATGCTCCGTTCCGGTCGAGAAGGCTTGCGGGCAGCAGTTGGACAAGGCGAATTCGATGGACGGCGCACAACCGACGCTTGCTTCTCTGGATGCCTCAGCTCGGCAGCGAGTCGCGCAGAAGTGCCGCGAATTCCGCGACCAGGTCGAGTCCGGCCAGCAGACTGACCTGCCGTCGTTTCTGCGGGATTCGTCCGGTGACGAGCAGTCGGTGCTGCTGCGCGAGTTGCTGCAGATCGAACTCGACTGGCAGAGCGACCAGGGGCTCGTGCCGAATCCGGACAGCTACTCAGAACTCCCCGCTGACCTGCAGAGCATCGTTGAAAGCGTCTTTGCCGAACGTCAGGAGACGCTGGTTCCCGAAGAGCTGCCAGCCGCTGCCGCGCTGACGATTGGCCCCGCCGACGGAGACACTCACCCGGACGAGGCCGACCCCGCCGCGACGCTGCCCGAAGCTCTACTGCCGACTGCAAACACCGCCCCTGACGACGACTCGACGGGCGATGCCGCAACGATCGACGAGGGGCAACTGACACCGGAAGCACGATCTCAGCTCGCTCAGTTGCGTGAGAAGTCGCAGCCCGTCCGGCAACCGGACAAGGTCATTGGCGATTACGAGATCCTCGGCGAACTTGGCCAGGGAGGAATGGGTGTTGTCTACCGGGCTCGGCAGTTGAAGGCGAACCGGATCGTCGCCCTCAAAGTGATCCGCCCGGACAGGCTTTCTGGAATGAGCGAATCGACGCGGACTCGCATGATCGAGCGGTTCCGCACCGAAGCTCAGGCCGCCGGGCAGCTGCAGCACGACAACCTGGTCACGGTGTTTGACGTCGGCGAGGCCGACGGCTGCCACTACTTCTCGATGCCGTTTATCGAGGGCGGCTCGCTGTCTGAGCTGCTCCGCGACGGGCCGCTCGAAAACCGCAAGGCTGCCGAACTGATCGAACCGATCTGCCGCGCAGTCGGCGCGGCGCATCAGCTCGGCATTCTGCACCGCGATATCAAGCCACAGAACATCCTCATTGAACGGGCGACTCAGCGGCCGCGGATCGCGGACTTCGGACTCGCGAAGCTGGCAACGGACGAGCAGACGCTGACGAAGACCGGCGAGGCAATGGGCACGCCGCCGTACATGCCGCCCGAGCAGTTCAACAGCGCCGCCGATGCGACGGCGAAGTCCGACGTCTACTCACTCGGAGCCACACTGTATCACGCTCTGTGTGGCCGACCGCCGTTCCAGGCAGCATCGACGTTCGCAACGATGCGGCAGGTGCTCGAACACGAACCTGTCGCGCTGCAGCAGCTCAACACGGCGGTTGACCGGGACCTCAGCACCATCTGCATGAAGTGCCTCGAAAAGGATCCAGCACGACGGTTCGAGTCGGCGGAAGCACTCGCTGACGAACTGCAGCGGTACCTCGACGGAAAGCCGATCCTCTCGCGACCGATCAGTCGTACGACGCGGGTGCTGAAATGGTGTCGCCGCAACCGCGTCCTCGCCGGGGCAATTGCCGTCACCGCAACCGGGCTGCTGTTCGGCGGTGTGAGTCTCGCGGTCGCGTACGTCGAAACAGAAGAGGCCCGCGTCGCCGTCGAGCAGAGTCTCGGCGAAACGAAGCAGGCGCAGGAACTGTCTGAGGCGAGCTTTCAGGACGCGCTGGAAGCGGTCAACCAGTTCTTCACGCAGGTCAGCGAGGACCGGCTGCTCAACGAGCCCGGCAGCCAGAAACTGCGTCGCGAACTGCTCGACCTGGCACGCAACTACTATCTGCGGTTTCTCGATCGCCGAGCAAACGACCCGACAGTGCGAGACGAACTCGCCGCGACGCACTTCCGGCTCGGGCTGATTACTGAGGAACTCGATTCACCGCAGGCCGCCGTCGAGTCACTCGAAACCGCCCGCGAGGTCCAGGCGGAACTGCTTGGCGAAACACCGGAATCAAAGCCGCGTCGTCGGGCACTGAGCCGAACACTCGCGGCACTCGGCCGAGTCGCGACGCTTAACGGTGACCTCGACATGGCGACGCAACTGTTTGAGCAGACTCGCGCGATGCGGCAGCAGCTCGTCGACGATACCGACGATCCCAAAGAGCGAGTCGAGTTCGATCGGCTGCTCGCCAACGCGGATATGAATCTCGGCCTGCTGGCCAAGCGGCAGCAGGACTTCGACCAGACGCTCGAGCTGTTCAACACCGCGCAGGACCTGCGACTGGCAACGCTGCAGCAGTTTCCGCAGGAGACGCGGCTGCGGCGGGACCTAGCGAAAGGCTGGTACAACCTCGCCAACCTGGGCGTCGACCAGAACGCCCCGGATCGCGTTACCGAGAACGTCGACAAGGCGATCGACGAAATCCAGAAGCTGCTGGCTGAGAACCCCGACGATCTCCGCGATCGCTATCTGCTGGCCGTCTGCCTGCGTTTGAAGGGCGACCTGTTCGCCGCTCTGGTGGCCGTCAAACCAGAGTCGCTCGGCGAGGCCATCGACTTTTACGGCCAGGCACGGCTGCAGTTACTCGACCTGTCGCAGCGATCGCCCGCCGTCGCGTCCTACCGTGCCGAACTCGGCGGCCTGCTGCTGAATCTCGCTCAGCTCGAAGCTCAACGGCAGCAGTACGACGTGTCACGCAAGTGGTTCGAACAGGCTCGCGAGATCTTCCAGCAGCTGGCCGAAGAGACCCCCGACGATCCGACCTTCGCCCAGCAGGTCGAGCAGATCGACGCCTTTCTGCAGGAACTCAACCGACTGCAGCAGGCCGCGCAATGACAGCCGAGACTCTCTCAGTGTTAAACCCTGCGGGTCAGGCAAGCTGGCGGTGTCGCCTGGAATAATCCGATCCGCCGTGCCGAAGCGGTTCGAGCGTTTTGCAGCATGTCGCCGATATCTCCTGAAGCCTCTGAATGCGCGGAGAGTCCGTCCATTCAGGCTTTGAGAACAGCGACGGAGCGCGACCGATGCGAGCGACAATCGTCTTCAGCGGACTGCTGGCCACAGCAGCATTCCTCAATCCCTGCCTGCGGGCAGATGCCCAGACGTACTCATCCCATCGATCGGCGTCATCCAGTGCAGGCACCACCGGCCAGGTTGAAGACTGGTGGGCGGCACCTGACAACCCGCAACGCCAGCAGTATCTCCAACGCTTTTCGCAGAGATATTCCGCGCCACCAGCCCAGTTCCTGCCTGGCTACAGCTCTGACTCCGCGACAACTCAGTTCGCGTCGCAGACTCAACAGGCCGATCCGAAGCCCGCATCCCCTGCTCTTCCAGCAGCTCCGCCAACTGAGAACTCCGCGACAACGGCTAAACCATCGCCCCAGGCAACTCAGCCGCAGACGTCACCGGAAGCTGCGCCGCCAGCGACGCCGGCTCCGCAGACGAATCCTCAGCCGTCACCAGTGCTGGAGCCATCGCCGCTGTCGCCCTTCACGGCGCTACAGGCACCACCGCGTCCGTTCCTGGCCCGGCTCTCGCGAGCACCCGACATGTTCGGCGACTCGATCGCCACCAACTCGCTGCTGATCAATCAGCAGGCTGTAACGAGCAGCGGTCCGAATCACTCAATCCTCGTCGACCTGCCATCGCCCGGCGGCTTCGCCCGGTTCAAGAACGAGCACGCCCGAGCGATGCCGACGGACCGTGTCTTCGTGCTCTACAACCACTTCCACAACGCTCTGGATTTCCAGTCGATCGGCGACGGGACGGTCACTCGTAGCGTCGATCTGGTCACGCTGGGAGCGGAGAAGACCTTCGACGCAGGCCGCTCCTCGCTGGAGATTCGCCTGCCGCTGGCTGGATTCAACGACGTCAACATCAACGGAGCTGGCTACAACGCCGACACGATGGGTGATCTTGTCCTGGCTCTGAAGTCGCTCGTGTTCGAGTCCGACAATTTCGCAATTGCATCAGGCGCCGCCCTCAGCCTGCCAACCGCCAGCGACGTGTCCGTCGCTCTGGGCAGCGGCGACACCCTGAAGATCCGCAACCACACGGTTCGGCTGTTGCCGTACCTCGCGTTTCAAATGACGCCGAACGAGGACTGGTTCTTCCACCTCTACGCCCAGCTCGACTCGACAGCGTCTGCGAACAGCTACGTGTACCGTTCCAGCGGCTTCAGCACATCGAAAAAGATCGCCGACCAGTCACTGTTCTACCTGGACTGGTCCGCCGGCTACTGGTGGTTCCGCTCCGACGACGCCTCAGACACTGGCCTGACCGGACTGGCCTCGGTCTTCGAATTGCACTGGACGACAGCGAACACCGATGCCCAGGGAGCGACTTTCGGAAACCTGCCGGTGATTCCGACAAACAATCGCTTCGACGCCCTGAATGCGACAGGCGGCGTCCATTTCGAGCTGAATCACGCCACCGCCCTGCGAGTCGCCGCCGTCCTGCCGCTGCGTCAGTCTCAGGGCAACCGCTTCTTTGACGCCGAAGCCCAGGTCTCGCTGATTCACCGTTATTGATCCGCGAAGACCGCCGAATAGTCCGGAACCCGGATCACAAAAACAGCCCGCCGTGCGATACACGGGGGGCTGCTTTTCGTTTGGGAAAGGTGCAGGCTTCGAAGATTCAGTCTCTGCGGTCTTCGTCTATTTCTGATCGCAGTCAAAGACGTTCTGCTGCTCCAGGCAGGCCCGCAGGCGTCGAATGCGAGCCTCGATGTTCCGCAGTTCGTCGAGCGGGCAGCCATCCGGACAGTCAGCCGCAGACTGGACTTTGAGCTGTGCCGCTTCGAGCCGGGCAGCTTCTTCTTCCAGGAGCAGCAGGCGCTGTTCGAGTTCGGCTTCTGTTTCGACGACCGCAGCCGCGTCAATTTCAGCCACTTCCTCGACAAGCAGAGCAGACTCTTCGACCAGAGCCAGAGCCTGTGTCGAGCTGGCAGCAACTGCGTTCGTTTCGATGAACCCCTGCAGCGACTGGTTGAACGAGCCGGCAATCGACGCCTGCACTCCGGTCGCCACAAACCTGTTGCCGCGATCGTTGTAGCCCATGCCGCGATTGAATGCGTGATACCCACCGCCTCCTCCGCTTCCAGCCCCACCACCGCCACGACCAGTCCCGGCGTAGTGGCCGCTGACGTTGTACGACTGGTTGAGCCCCGTCAGCGCGTTGGCGACGTCGGTGTACTCGAAGTTCAGAGCCGAGGTGACAGCACTGACGCCGGTCACCAGAGCGAGCACGCCGATCGTCATAATGATCATCAGCTCGGCCGACACGATCATGCCGCGATCGTCGGTCCAGAAGCGTCGCAGCAGGTTCGATGGGCGAATGGGCGGGGGCGAAAAACTCATCAGGTCAGTCCTCTCTTTATGCCGTGGTAAAGCGGCGGATCGAGAACAAGACCAGAGAACATTCGCGGCAGCGTGAGCAGATGGTTCGCGACGAAGCACGACCACGAACGGTCCGCGACAAAACACGGACACCCAGGGCTCACCAGCGCTGCAGCGAAGCGCGTCCTCCAAGCGGGACACTCCGACCGAGTGAGGCATCGCCGAAGGTTGCGATCGCCGGTCGGCTGTTCCACGAGCCTGCGAAAGCTCAGAACCGGCCATCAGTACCCGGTTCCGGAACAGTCAGTCGACGAACTTCGGTAGAGCCAACCCGCCGGCTGACTCGGATGCGATGCTTCACTTCGATCAGGTGTCAGAGAAACTCCGGTTGCGACGGAGCCTCTCTCGTCTGGTGGTCTCTCAGGTCACCAGACAACGCTGCGAGGGTCTCTCTCTCCCACGCCACACAAGCTGTACGGTTCCCCGAGCCAGTCAGGCGTCTCAACCTGCCATGCCCGGGCGATCCATACGAATAGCACAACCCGTACCAGTCCGAGAACCGACACAACCGGAATTTCCTGACATCGCCTCTAAGTGGCTTCACAGCAGAGTGTTACGCCCCGCCAGCCGCTGGTTTGGCCGAGCCAACGTCGCCTCCCAACGTACGAACGCTGGACACTCCTAAGCGCAAAGCGCCAAGCAGGCTTTACGCAATCAGCCGGGGAGCGACGTTTGGCGTCGCGAGCAAGTGGTCCAGTCAGCAGTGCCTGAAAGTTCGCAGGCACGTGAGCCGATTGATGCCAGCCAGATCGGCTACTCACCCGCCAATGCTTCCCAAGGAAGTACCGTCAACTCTCAGTCTGCAGTTCCAATTCTGCCTCGACATCACTCTCGACCTGGGATTCGAGTTCGAGAACTGCCGTTCGAAGTGGTTCGTAGATTGGAATCTCAGCCCCGACGAGTTCAAAAGTCACTGCAAGCGTGTATGCGGCAACTGACTCTGAGTCGCGACTCCATCCCTGGTGTCCACGGACGGCGATGCAAAAGTCTTCTGGGAGAGCATTGGACTTTACGAATGCCCAATCTTTCTGAACCGTCCCGACATTTCGACGCACGTTTGGAATTTGGCCCCAGTTTCCACGTGACTCGATTGTCCAGCCCAGTGACCCAGAGCCCTCGTCGGTGGGGTCATCTTCCGACTTCATTGCTCTTGTGAGGAATGCCTCAAACGTTTGTCCGCGGCGGTTGCTGATCCAATCCAGCCAGACTGCAAGATAGCCGCGCGGCGCCCGTCGAGTGCGGCGAGGTGAAGCTGCATACGACAGCGTGACGTCGATGCGAACGTCAAAGTCATCGCCGGGTCGGCGTAATCCGCCTGGAATGGGAACTTGGTAGATGTGACAATCTCCCGGTCCGAGGCTTCGTTCCTTGTGAGTGATAAATGTCGTTCGATGATCAGTGTTGGTCGTCGCGCGTTCCAAATCCGGGATGCCATATCCCAGTCGACGCAGTACTTGTGCCCGGTCATCTCGTGAAAGGTTCGCCGTCCATTGCGGCCATTGAGCCGACTGCACAATCAATGCTCGATAGAGCAAACACGGCTCATCGGGAAGAACAGCCTGCAGCTTCGCCGCAATTCTCGCGACTTTAGGAGCAGCGAAAGCCGTCCCACCCTCACCCCGGTCGAATGCTGGCCCGCCATGAAATGTGGATCGCACAAGTTCTGGATACGCAGCACGACCGATCATTGGACAGTCGACATCCGGTGGGTTGTTCTGAGTGACG